>JALSIU010000273.1 GCA_026989715.1 Methylomonas sp. | reverse complement strand
CCAAATTAGTTATTTTCTCTGTTTCGCGCCTCTCCAAGTTACTTGCTAGTCTTGAAATTGAACCTGATTTTATTGTATCGGTCGATCCACAAGAAGAAAATATTGATGTCAGCAAAGAAATGTTTCAGTTCACAAAAGCTGTTTTTTTGCACTCATACCATATCGACCCATCACTTGCTAACCAGTGGCCGGGTATAAAACTGTATTTTGGTCATCGTTTTCCCTGGAAAACAAAATCTAACCCCAGCAATATCGATGCAACCGGCACGACCGTTTCTAATAGCGCACTGAATGCCGCTTATCACTTTGGTTTTCAACGTATTTTATTAGCAGGGCTAGATCTATGCTTTAGTAAAGAAGGCATTACTCACGCTGAAGGCAATGACGAAGCGAGCATTGGCCCCAACTTCAACACATCACTCACCGAAGTAGAAACCTATAGTGGCGCAAAACGCTCTTCGGATCCTGATTTTTTTCTTGCTTTACGCAGCTTAGAATACCAAGCCAAAGCCATCAATGCTGAGCATAAAGAAATTATCAATTTAGCGATTGATGCGGCTAAAGCGGAAGGCATCAAATATATGCCTCCTGAGCAAATCACCCTAGATACTATTGCAAGCTCTGCTTTCGATATTGCATCCTCGCAGTTACCGCACCTGAACAACATAGAGCTACAAAAACATTATGATGCTATTTTAACCGAACTGACACAAGCTGTTCATCATATTAAACTTATCGAAAAACTCTCCAAAAAAGCATTACAAATCAATGATGAAATGTATAGCGACGCTGGTGAAATTACCAACTACAAAGACAAAAGAGCTTTAGACACGATTGAGAAAAAACTCAATCGACAACACCGAAAATACAGCACCCTCGTAAAAAGTTTTGGAGTTCTCAACTTCATCAGAATTACCTCGCCTCACTCCAATAGTGATGAATGGACAGCCGAAAAGGCAAAAGAATTAGGCCGAATTTATTACCAAGCATACGAAACAGGTGCCAAACAGTTATTAGCATTACTTGATAAAACCGTTTTGCGTGCCAAAGCCAGGCGCGAAGAAATAAAAGACACGCCTGACTTCAACCTACTTATTACGCAATGGCAACAAGATAAAAGCTACCACCGCGCCAGCATTTGGCAGGCAAATCATCCGACCGCTTTCATCCCTGAAAAAGTTGCCATAGAGTTCCAGCTATTCGCTGAAAAATTTCAATCTCTATTAGAGACAACGCAAACCAGCTTCAAACAAAATATAGAAAACCTATCAGATTTGGCATTATCTAAAACAAAAGCCATCTTACTGTTCAAATACAAAAAAATAACCGCACTGAAAAACCTAAAGGACGGTTTAGCTTTACACTATGCACCGGAAACTGAAAAAGAACCTTATCAAGCATTGATTGCAGGTTATATTGCCGAACTCGAAAATGATACAGAAAAGGCTTTACAGCATTATGATGCCATCATCAGCATAGAAGACAGTCCGCTATTAGAAGAAGCCTTATTAAGAGTGGCCTCTATTAGCATTAGTCAAGATAATCATGCGAATACTTTGCTTGCCTTAAAGTGCCTGTCTCAATTATCACCCATTTACTTACCACATTACGCCGAATCATGTCGTCTAACGGGTGATATTTTAGACGCAATTGATAGCTATAATGCTTATATTCAAGCTTTTCCGGAAGACACGCTCCACAAACTGAAATTGATTAATTTATATATTGAAATTAAAGTCTATGATGCGGCCGAACTGATGCTAGACCACCTATTATCAATCGATGCTGAAATTGAAATAGCCCTGCAACTCAAAGCGCATATAAAACAATTAAAAATGCACGACTAAGCCGTATAAAATAGTCGATATTTTGGAAAAACATGGCTCGCAAAGCCCTGTTTAAAATAAGCAATTGACTGCTCTTTAGCGGTGTAATCTGCGACAGGGTAAGCCATCTCCCCCACCTTATACCAGCGCAAGCCTCTGCGTTGCATTTCTTCGATAGCACGATACTGCACCACATGCCCTAAGGGCTTATCAAATAATGCACGCTGATAGACTCCTACGCCATAACTCGCCTCATCTCGCGTCGTACTAAAAAAACCGCCGCCAACCATAGTACCTTGCTCATCCCGCAAAATAACAAGAAAAGCATTACCTTCAATAATGGCTTGATGCTGCACTTGCCAAGAAGCGGCACAGCGTGTTTCTTGACCTGCAACCTCAACATGCAAGGCATGAAACTCATCCCAGATATCAGTATCTTCCTGTGCCATAACAGAGACATCCCAGAGTCGCAAACCAGAATGAATAAGCGACTTATAACTCTTACGAAAAGCTGATTTTATTTGCGCCAAATCACAGGACAGGTCAATAAACATATCATAAGCCAACCGCACCTCAAGACCTAAAGCCATCGCCTGAAGATGCCATTGACTTAAACCTTGCTCACTAAAACCCGAAAATAGCTCAGCCGACTGCCAAGTAGAAATATCAGCTGTTTGGCAAAACTCAATTAATAAGTGTTGACACTTTTTAACTAATTTTTTTTGCAATTTAGCGGATACACCTTGCACAAACAAGGGAGGTAAGATGGGTAAGCCATGCGATGCAATAATAAGACGATTATTGCTTAACGATAAGCTCAGTGGCCATACGGCACAAGGCTGATTTTCATATTCAAGGATAAATGAAATATCGACGCATTCCAAATCTTGCCCATTTTGATAGGCCAAATAAAAATCAATTAATGCGTTAGAATAATTAACCGTAATGTAATGCGTCTTAAGTAATGCCTGCTCCCAAGCGGCTAAATGGATTTGACGTGCGACATACTGAATACCGGACTGTTGCACAGCATCTATAAACAATAAAGGGGCTTGTGTAAAAAGTAACGTCATCAACTATCCGAATACCATAAGGACAGACCCAAATGGACTATTCCCCAAGCTCATATGCTTTTATCGACTTTCTGCCATATTTTATATGCCGTAACTGCTTTTCTAACTGCTGTTTTTTTTCCTGTAATACAGATAAAAAGACAGCATCTTCTGCCTGTATGCTTTCAATAGCATTCATAAGCTCAACGCGCTCATTTTCATTAGCTAAAGCAGGTATTTGCCGCTCCATAAGCTCCTGCCGCTGCTGCAAAATAAGGCTTAACTTTTCCCAGTCAGCCTCTCGCATGACTTGCTCTATCTCCTCAGCATATTCAGCAATCACACGCCGCAATGCAACAACACCATCGCTCATAAATTAACGATACATCTCAGGGATTGCATTCCATGCCGTTTGCACTTCTCGCATTAAACCACCAACTTCATCTAAAATAGCAGTATCATTTTCAGCTGTCGCCACAAACAGGCGCATATTAATATAGTCATACAGGCCATTCAAATTGTTTGCTATCTCCCCTCCTTTCTCGAGGTCAAGACCATCAATCAAGCCGCCAATAATACCTGTGGCTTTAGAAATCTGAATACTTTTTTCTTGGAAATCACCTCGTGCAATAGCCCCCTTTGCCGCATTAATACGCATTAAAAAACCACTCATCAACATTTGAATCAACTTATGGGGTGAAGCATCTTCAGCAACCGACTCTGAGTGTACTTCCGCATATTTATGCGCATTATTTCTATACATATTAGGTCTCATATTCATTTCCTACTATCTACCAAGATTCGCCAATTGTTGCGCCAAATACGCACCCGTTGACTGAAATTGTCCAACTGCGACATCCATGGCAATAAACTGCTTCAACATTCCACGTTGTAAATTATCCAATCTCAATTGCACCGTATCTCTATCGTCCGCATAACTGCTTATCTGCTTATTTAAAGATTTAGTCTGTACATCAAAAGTGCCGCCACTATTCAAATATTGATCTAAGCGCGTACTTAGCCTTGCTGCAACACCATCACTTGAGGAAAAAACATCACTGACAGCGGCTAAATTATTGCTCAATGCATTTGAAAAAACGGCACTATCTGAAGACATCACCCCATTTTTATCAATAGATATGCCAATAGTTGCTAAAGAATTGTAACTGCTACTGGCACTACTCACCGTCTCTGCCACTGCACTTCTAACTTGAGACTGCACCGTACGCAAAAGAGAATCACCGACTAAAGCTCCGCCTTCTTTAGTTGTCGCATCATAGCGGCCTAAATCTTTAACAATTCCCATTAAGCCGTTATAAGCCGCCACAAAGCCGTCCGTTACTTCTTTAATACTGGTTTCATCTAGGCTCACATCGACATTAAAAACAGTGCCTACTGCCGCTTTTTTCAAATCCAGAGTAACCCCTTGAATGACATCGCCAATAGAATTTGTGCTACGCGTAGCCATCTGGCCATCCACGAGAATTTTTGCATCTTGAGCCGCATTTTGCTCTGTTAAGTTAGTCACAGCACTGCCCAAAGGATCATAAACTAACTGAGATAAACCAGGGACTGCGGGGTCTTCTGTCGCAGTAACGGTAATGGCATTCGCCGTTCCTTCATTTTTTGCCGTTAATACCAACTTAGCAACCGTTCCCCCCAAGCCATCATCCACATTAATAATACTGGCATTAACACCTGTATTATCACTGGCCTTATTAATTGCATCCCGAATACCTGTTACAGTATTATTGCTTGCATCTAAGGCCAATGAAAATGAGCTCCCACCCACCGATAAAGTCAATGCGCCACTACCAATTACTGTATCCGCGCCAGCAAACCCCACAGATGCTAATTTATGCGCCTCTGCTAATTGCTGCACTTCTAATGAATAACTCCCCGCCGCCGCACCTAAGCCGGCACTGGCCATCAATAAACTCTCATTAGCAGAACTCGCCTTATGTGTACTAAACGCACCAAGCTCATTCAATTTCCCTGTGGCTGTTCTAAAATCTGCTAAAGAAGACTTTAGCCGCCCTAATGCACTCAAGCGCGCATTAGCCGCAGATTCTTTTCTATCAATTGAATTAAACGCCGGTGCGCCTTCCGCTTGCACTAATTGCGATACAATTCCATTGATATCCATACCACTGCCGATACCAATCGCTGATGTTATAGCCATCTCACCCTCCCGTTACCAACAACACTTAAGCCCGACCTTGAACGATAGCTCCTTCCCCATTTGATTCTTGCAATCTTTGCGCCAACGCCAAAACTTCCTCTGAAGGAATTTGCTTTATGACCTCACCAGTTTTTTTATCTACAATACTCATCACAACTTGCTTAGTAGAATCATCAATCTTAAATTGCAGATTCCTTTGTACATTTTCAAGTATTTTATTGCCTTCTTCTGCCAGTTTCCTAGCCTCGGCCAATGATGTCACCTTCGTTTCAGGAGTATTTTTTTCAATGGCATTTGAGTTTGAATTCTCTGACTTAGCTGTCTTTTCAGCTTCGGTCGTCGCAACTTGTGCTTTTTGAGAATTATTAAGATCACGAGCAAGAGGAGTAAATGCAACCGACACGACTTTTGAAATATCATTGTTCATATCTCACCTCTACCTTAATTTAAATAATTGATGCTCATATACTATAGCATGAGCATCAAAAATTAATCTTGCTTTACCTTAATAAGCCCAATACTGCTTGGGGTGCCTGATTTGCTTGTGACAACATGGCTGTACCTGCCTGTTGTAAAATTTGGTTTCGACTTAATTCAGCTGTTTCAGCAGCAAAGTCAGTATCTACAATACGCGACCTCGCAGCTGACTGATTTTCAATAGCAGAAGCCAAATTAGAAATGGTGGTGGTAAACCTATTTTGTACCGCACCTAATTTTGATCTTGAAGTATCAATCGATTTAATAGCTGTATCTAGTGATGTGATTGCCGCTAAAACATCAGCAGAAGCTGCATTTGAGCCAATACTGGCAGTAAACACACTGGCAATAGTACCCGATAAGTTGTCAACACTAATAGTTATTTGGTTATCTGCCGCAGTATTAGCACCTACTTGAAAATCAACGCCCCCTGATAAACTACCGTTAATAATTTTCTTGCCATTAAACTCAGTGTTAGTAATCACCCTTTGCAACTCATCATTTAATTGCTTAAATTCTGTTTGTAACTTTTCTTTATCTTCAGAAGTTACCGCACCCGTATTAGCTGCTTGCACCGCTAAGTCACGCATCCGCTGCATAGTCTCGGTCATGACCCCCATTGCCGCTTCTGCAGTTTGCGCCATAGAAACACCATCATTGGCATTTCGGGTTGCAACGGTCATACCACGTATTTGCGAAGTCATCTTATTTGCAATTGCAAGCCCCGCGGCATCATCTTTTGCGGAGTTTACCCGCAACCCTGACGACAAACGCTCCATTGATGTTGATAACGCATTATTAGTGTTAGTTAATTGTCTTTGTGCATTAATTGATGCGACATTTGTATTGATTACCATTGCCATGATATTACCCTCCAAAATTCTTATACTTTGATAAGAAAATATTAAAACTAGAAAACTACTTTATTTTAAACTCACAAATATTATCGGCAGGCTTAAAATTTTCTTTAATATTTTTTAAACTTTTCTACCTTAAGGAAGGTTTTAATGCCTTATTTTTTAACATCAAAATTTCTTTATGCGGCAAACGACAAGGCCTGTCAATCGTAATACAACTAAATACTTTTTTATCCGCCATCACAGCAATCACCAAAGCCATACTTTCACAACCTGTCACTACATCGGCACTGATAATATCCGCCAACAAACTTGTCCCTTGACTTATTTTAATTAAATCAGGGTATCTCGCCACAAAAGCATCATATTTACCCAATGGGTCGGCAGGGTGCGGGCGAATCAGTAGTTCTTTAATATTTTCTGCAACATAACTTAGATTATTGAGCAATAATTCCAATGCATCGAATTCAGTATATCCAAAATAGTTTGCATCTCCATATTGCAATAACGCATGACCCGATAAATTTTCACTAATAAATACGACCTGCCCCTCCTTATGAGAGCGCGCTCTAATGGTTTTATCTAGTGCCTCAATCTCTTGCTGAACCTCTTTTAAATAAGGATTATCGACGACCTTAAGCACTGTCGCCGGAAAATGTTGGCGTGCGATTGCCTCGCCGTAATCATCGCCTACCCAGATTTCATCAGGCAAATGTTGAATGCCATGACGTATAAACCTTTGCGGATAGTTTACCCAATGATCGATAAAAGCCACCACATGCATGCCTTTAGCTTGAGCCTGCCGTATAGCCTGCCATTCAATATCGGACTGCCAACCGGTTCCGCACAGACACCAAGTTGCCTCCACAAGCCCCTGTTGCAAATCACACACTGCAAACGCCCCGACTTTACGCTGAAAAACCTTCAGTGCCGGCCCCTCTAAAACAAAACGACAGTTCAATTTATGTTGCACAACATAACTGGCAAGCATTTCTGCCCCTCCGGCATCATGTGCTACCAGCAAACAAATCTCCGTTTCGCGCATCTTAAAGGCTTTTGACATCAATTGACTGCCAATCTCGGCTCGCATCAACCGCGACCAGATAGTTATAAGGCAATGTGCCATGCTCTAAAACCACTTGCGTTGATAAGTGGCGCAAAATAAAGTCTAAAATAACGGTCGGGTTAATATAAAACATCTCATCCTGCCGATAATTCACATAACTGGAAATGGCATTAAAAATCATTTTCTTATTTGTCAAAGCAAACATGGCTGTCAGCATTTGTTCTACCCACGCCATATCTTGGCCATAATTCAAATTAAATAAGCCACTGAGTACGACATAATCAAAGCGTTCCGTCACTGGCTGAGCTAAAATATCAACCTTAGCAACGGCAATATCAGGATACATTTGCCTCGCCTGATTTAATAAAGCTTCATTAATATCCCAGCCTCGATACTGCCCTTTAAAACCGTTAAAATTCAAATATTTATAAAGCTCAGCATTACCACAACCGACATCTAAAACCGTACAGCACGCCCCTAAATCCATCTGTTTAACAATTTCATGAAAACGCAAATATTGCGTTTGCTGATTATCCCAAAAAACCGCCTTTGCCGTCCCCGGGTATTGCTGACTTCGTCGGTTATATTGTTTATTGGCATTATCAATAATAGCTTGTTGCTGCTGCATTTTATTTATCCTCTTGAAACACTAAGGAAGCGCGTAATGAATCCAATCCTGCCCAAACCTTTTGGAAAGCAGCAATTAATAAAGCAATATCTGTATCCGTCAACTCATAAAGACACATTTGCAACCCCAAAAAACTCTGATCATGCAACTGCTCAGCCACAGGACAAATACCTTTACCATAATCGACATCTCGTCGGCATATATCCGCCGACCACGGAAAACCTTGCGCCCCATAGGCTATTTTTTGCTGGTACATTGGCAATAAATGCAAATTAACATACCCCTGCATCAACCCTGCAACCCCTTCGGCTACTAAAGCATCATAAATAATTTGCCGCGACAGACCCAATAATTCAAGATTTAATACCATAGGGTACACATAATAAGCATGAGTACAATCGTGCTTAACAACCGGTCGTTGCAAACCTAATAAACCGTGCAAGCCCTGATGCAATTGCATAGCAACCGCTTGTCGCCTGGCCACAAGGTGGGGGAGTTTTTTTAATTGCTCAACCCCTATTGCACATTCCATCTCACCTAAACGAAAATTATAGCCCAGCATATTGACTAAATTAATCTCAGCTTTTTGCCCCACCACCGCTTCCGCATGATTTCTAATCAAACGCATACGCTCAGCATAAATATCATCATCAGTCACCATAACACCGCCTTCACCCGTATGAATATGCTTATGATAATTAAGACTAAATCCCCCTATATGTGCTAAAGTCCCCGCATATTTATTATGATAATAAGCACCTGGGGCTTGGGCAGCATCAGAAATAATTTTTAGGTCATATTTAACGGCAAGTGCTAGCAATGCCTGCATATCAGCCGCATGCCCAAAAATATCAATCGCGATAATGGCTTTGGTATGTGGGGTAATGTTCGCCTCTACCGATTGCGGGTCTAAATTAAAGGTTGCCGCCTCTATATCGGCAAATACAGGAATGGCATTCCAATGCAGTATTGCCGTTGCACTAGCACACATCGTCCACGGACTGACAATCACCTCATCCCCCGGCGCAATCCCTAAAGCCCCCACAGCAGCAATTAACCCTGAGGTTAATGAATTAACGCTAACAGCATGCTTCACTTTAAAAAAATTCGCCCAATCATGCTCAAATTGCTGTACTTTAGAGCCGCCATAAAAATCAGCATGCCACGCCCCTAAAAACTGCGACAAAACACCCGACTCCAACACGGCTATTGCTGCCTGTTTTTCCTCCTGCCCCATCGCATGATAGAGCTTAAAGGGAGTATTAATTGTTTTTGCGCCCCCTAAAACAGCTAGCTGTCCAGCCTGTTTACTATTATTCATTATAAATCCTGTATGTCGCCCTGACTTGGTAATGCGCTTTGTCGAATCTGCGCACATAAACGCTGTACCTGCAAAGCATCGCGCCCTGATTTTGCCAATGCTTCACCTGCCATCAGCGCACGATAAATATTATCTACCGCGCGTAACATAGCTTGCTCATACTCGCCGGCTTGAAAATGCCCTTTTTGCACTATGCGATAACCGGCCATTTCTTGATTATCTTCCACACCCCGCACACGCCAATTAAAACCACCTGCTTCCATTAGCACAATGCCTTGCTCAAAAACCCATTGTAATTCAAACACGGCATAATCAGCGGCATGACTAATCGCTAAATGAATCGGCACGCTATTGCCCCCTTCTAAAACCACAGGTATTGTCGGATCATCTGCAAAAAAATCATAGACGGTACGCCCCGCATATTGCAGGTGAAGCTCTCCTAATAACATACTGAGCAAATCCAACATATGTGAGCCATTATTGAATATCCCTTTATTATAAAGTCCCATTACCGAACGCAACGCCCCCCATTTACCCGCCGCATAATCGGCTTGCAAGCTCCTACAAGCGGGATCCCAAGCGCGCGTATAATTAACCATTAACAAAATAGACAACGACTCACAGTCGGCAATAATGCGTTCCGTTTCAGCAACGGAATAAGTAACAGGCTTTTCACAAAAAATAAGCCGCGGACGTAATTTGATGGCTAGTTGCAAGTCCTGAAAATGTGCCGCACTAGGGGAGCAAATACTGATGACATCATAATGTTTGCCTGCACCCAACACATCGCTCAATTGCGTAAAACCTTGTGCAATACCCCAATACTGCTGAAAGGCTTGCCGCCGTTGCCTATCAGGCTCAACACAGGCTTGCACCAAAAAGCGGCCATCATAACGATATGCTCCTGCATGCGTATAGGGCAAAGCATCCGCGCTACGCCGCTCATCAAACCGACCGGCAATATTGCCACAGCCCACAATTAATACTGTCAGTTTCTCCGCTGGCATCAGCGCACATCCTCCAAAGACAGCGGCACACCTCTAGGTAAATCTTTTGCGGCACACCGCCCTATTACCTCAGGCAAATATTTTGGTTTTAAGCCATAACCCGGCCGAATGATGCGGATATTTTTCGCGGTCAACCGCTCACCTTGCCGAATATCATCGACAACATAAATAGAGCGGCGCAAGTGCATATTTTGCTGCTCCGCCGGCTGCCGCACATAAGTCACCGCCCCTAAAGCCTGCCAAGCCTGATGTGTTTGTATGCATAAATCGTGCAGCTCATCAGGCTCTAGGGAAAAAGAACCATCAACGCCTTCATCAGCACGGCTTAAGGTCACATGCTTTTCGAGCACGCACGCCCCCAAGGCAACCCCTGCAATGGCAGCAGTCGTTCCCAAAGTATGATCTGACAAGCCAACCGGTATTTTAAATGTCTGCGCTAAATCCGTCATAAGCTTTAAATTAGATTGCGCTATAGGGGTGGGATAGCCACTAATGCAATGCAATAAAAGCAACTGGCGGCACCCGTTGTCTCGCGCCGTATTCACTGCCTCAGTCACCTCTTGCAAATCTGCCATACCTGTTGAAATAATCATCGGCTTACCCGTTTGCGCAACATACTTAATCAAGGGAAGGTCTATGGCTTCAAATGAGGCAATTTTATACGCCGGTGCGTTTAAATCTTCTAACAAATCAACCGCTGTGGCATCAAATGGCGAACTAAACAGCGTAATCCCTAATTGCCGCGCATAATCAAATAACGGTTTATGCCAATCCCAAGGCGTATGCGCTTCTTGATACAACTCATAGAGGCTACGGCCTGCCCATAAACCTTCAGTTAACTGAAAGTCGGGTAAATGACAATCTAGGGTCATAGTATCGGGCGTATAGGTTTGCATTTTGACAGCCTGTGCCCCAGCCTTTTTTGCCATCGCAATAATCTGATAAGCCTTATCAATATCGCCATTATGATTAGCCGACATTTCAGCAATCACATAAGGCGGAAAATTCGCGCCAATATCACGCCCTGCGATAGTAATTTTTGCTTTCATATCTCTGTTTTATATTTGTATTCACGTTAAAATAAATATCGTTATAGTTTCAACTGCATACAAAATACGCGCTTATGATTGACTTGCATCTCACCTGTTATCACAAAATGAAACTTTGTATACAGCTTTAGCGCACGGGTATTGTCTGCAAACACCTCTAAATGCATCCAGCGCATCTTTAAAACACGTTTGGCATAGGCCAGCGCAATACGCATTAGCTGACTGCCCATACCGCGCTGTTGCAGCTCAGGATTGGCATATAAACCCAATTGACAGCTTTTTTGCAAGTGGTTTATCTTTAAAAAATCAATCACCCCTAAACCACCCTGCGCTGTTGTCAGCATAAAATATTGCTTATCAGCGCAACCGACCAAGCTCTCAATAAAACGTAAATGAGCAACCACTGTAATTTTTTCGGGCTGATACATCCACTGCCGAATGGTTGGATGGTTACGCCAACTCAATACTTGCTGTTTTTCTGTATCTGTTAAAGCAAAAAAAGGCACCAACCGCCCTTGCCAAGCTGACTCGGCAGACTCGCAAATAAAATATCCGCCATCCTGCACTAAAAAATTCAACTGCGCCATCACCTCCGGCATCAGCACCGCTCTCTTTGCTGCATTAATACACGCACCACCTTATCAACGCCCATGCCATCAACTAAGCACATTGCTTTATGTGAGCGTTCCGCCATATCTGCCCGCTTTAAATTGGCAAAAAAACCCCTTAACTCTGCCTGTAGATTCACAAACGACAGCAACCAAATGATATTTTCTGTTGCCAAATGCTGTGCCAATACTTGTTGATTTTCCGCCAACACTAAAGTCGCCGTCGGCACACCTAAACAACAACGCTCCCATGTTGTGGCACCTGCCGCACCAATGGCAATATCACTCATTGCCATTAACTCGGCCATATTATCAACATTCACTTTAACGTCTGTCCTATTTCGCATACTCGCGGCCAGTTGCCGTACTGCC
>JALSIU010000272.1 GCA_026989715.1 Methylomonas sp. | reverse complement strand
GGGTTTTGTACTCGCCGAACCCGCCATTCTCAATGCACTCAATGAAATATTAGGCCCTTGGAGCGTCAGCAATCCAAGTCGCTTTGTCTGTCAACATGCCTTGCAAAATACAGTATGGCAAAAGACGATGCGCAAAAAACTACAACAACAAAGCCAACACTTAAGCACGCTGTTACAACAACACAGACTCCCCCCCCATGGCGGCACCAAGCTATTTCAATGGGTTAAAACGAAACAGGCGCAGAAAATACACCAGCAATTAGCTCAACAAGCCATTTTTACGCGACTGTTTACGCAACCGGCCAGCTTACGCTTTGGACTGCCCGCCAATAACAGCCAAATGCAGACATTAGCGATGGCTTTACAAAAAATAACACTTTAAGGATTAACTAGCGACCCGCAACTGCAGGCGCATTAACACCAAAACCAAGATAATTGCCGGCAGACCCACAAATGCGGCATAAAAGAAGAATATATGGTAACCAAACGCATCGACAATCATTCCCGATAACCCTCCCAGCAATTTTGCCGGCAACGTCATTAAAGAACTAAACAAAGCGTATTGTGTTGCGGTGTACGCACTATTGGTTAAACTCGATAAATAAGCAATAAAAACAGCCGTTGCAATACCGCCGCTTAAATTATCCGCACTAATGACGACGGCCAATAAGTTTAAGTTCGGCTCTGATAAGGCTAAAACAACGAATAAAAGATTAGTCGTAGCCACCAATATCGCACCTAATAATAAAGGCTTCATAATACCGTAACGGATGACCAATACGCCACCAAGTGAAGCACCAAAAATAGTCATAAAAAAGCCAAAGACCTTGCTGACATTGGCAATGTCTTGTTTACTAAAGCCTAAGTCCAGATAAAACGGGTTCGCCATCACCCCCATCGTAATATCACTCATTTTATAGAGAGCTATTAAGGCTAAAATCCAGATACCCATTCGGCCATTACGTACAAAAAACTCAGCAAAAGGCGCAATAACTGCTTCTGCAAACCAAGCACTTAAACGCTGCCAAGCACTTTTTTTAGCCGACACCCCTAAGGCAGTTTCTATTTTTTGCTCTAAGGCAACAGATTGTCGGTCTTGCAGGTGCACAGGCTCATGGCTCAATAATGTGGCCACCATACCAATAAACATACATAATGCCATCGCCGAATATGCCGCATTCCAACCAATATATTCAGCGATATAAAACGCCCCTGCACCGGCAACCAGCAAAGCCACGCGATAACCAAAAACATACATCGCCGCCATCGCCGCTTGATATTCAGGCTCAATCGCTTCAATACGATACGCATCTATCACAATATCTTGTGTGGCCGAACTAAAAGCAACCCAAACAGCCACCAACGCAATCCATTCAATTTTCTCCAGCGGATTAAGCTCCGCCAACACCATTAAGCCTGCCGCAATACTGATTTGTGCCAGTAACATCCAGCTACGACGTTTACCTAATAACTTGGTT
Organism: Methylomonas sp.; assembly: GCA_026989715.1. Taxonomy (GTDB): domain Bacteria; phylum Pseudomonadota; class Gammaproteobacteria; order Methylococcales; family Methylomonadaceae; genus Methyloprofundus. The sequence goes on along the minus strand of JALSIU010000272.1, from coordinate 11,011 downwards.
AAAAAAGGTAGGGCTAATTTATCAATAACAGGTGCCCAAACTACTTTTATTGAATAAGTAATCCCCACCCAACTAAAAAAACCAATCACCGATAAAGTGACCCCTGTATCACGTAACCAAGCTGAAAGTGTAGAAAAAACCAAGAGAAAAGGCAGGCCGGCAGAAAAGCCAAGAAATGACATTCCTATAACACGGGGCTGCAAATAAGCAGAAAATGCTTGTTTCCAACTATGCTCAACCATAAATCAGCCTAAAATAAACAATTAAAATAAAAAAAGGGGACAGAATTTGCATCCTGCCCCCCCTTTTTGTCAGTCATTCAAACAAACTTGCCAAGTAATTTTTAGCCATTAATCAAATAATGAGCAAAAATACTCGCACCGTAACCTAGCGCAATGACAGGTGTCCACTTAATATGACTGAAGAAAGTATATTTATGATTAGATGAGCCCATTAATGCAACCCCGGCAGCAGAGCCGACCGACAATAATGATCCCCCTGTTCCTGCGGTTAAGGTCACCAACAACCATTGATATAAATCCATATCTAAGTTCATGCTTAATACTGCAAACATGACCGGGATATTATCCACAATCGCAGAAATGATACCCACTAAGATATTAGCAGGGGTTTGCCCTAAGCCGTCATACATGCCGGCAGAGATTAATTCTAGGTAACCAATATAACCCAAACCACCTACGGCAAAAACCACGCCAAAGAAGAAAAACAGCGTATCCCATTCTGCATCTCTTACCTTATCAAAAATATCGAATTCACTATGTTTATCATCTATTCCAGATTTATACAAAACTTGTAATCTGAAACCGTAAACCATCAGCACGCCAAGACCGGCCATCATGCCCATAAAAGGCGGAAGGTGTAAGATTTGCTTAAAGCTGACCGCTGTCACAATCGTCAATACAAATAAAACACAGACTTGAATCGCTCCAGGCTTTAACTCAACCGCCGCTTCATTAGTCGCAACAGGTTGCTCATCCGGAATTGCCATATACATAAAAGCCGCCGGCACCACATAGTTCACAACCGAAGGAATAAATAACAGGAAGAAATCAAAGAATTCTGCGTAACCTGCTTGCCACACCATTAGCGTCGTAATATCACCAAAGGGGCTAAATGCGCCTCCTGCATTAGCGGCGACAACCAAGTTAACAAAACCGATAGCAACAAATTTTTCATTATCTTTACCTACCGCCAAGACCACCGCACCCACCAAAAGTGCAGAGGTTAAGTTATCCGCAACCGCAGACAAGAAGAAGGTAATAATCCCTGTAATCCAGAATAGTTTTTTATAACCGAATTCTTTTCTAATCATCCAAGAACGCAAAGCCTCAAACACATTACGCTCTGCCATCGCATTGATATACGTCATCGCAACCAGCAAAAACAGCATTAAAGCCGCATATTCTTTTAAATTGAATTCAAAAGCCTCATGCAATGCTTCCGTAGAAACACCGGCTTCCGCCGCCAACACTGCCGCATGTGCCCAAATAATTGCCGCAGCGATAATCACAGGCTTCGATTTACGCAAGCCCGTAAATTCTTCTGCCATAACAAAGCCATAAGCGACAATAAAAATCAGAACGGTATAAATACCCCGTTCTGTCCCGGTCAGTCCCAAGTTAACAATAGACTCTTCAGCCATCGCTAACTGCGGCATCCCCAACAACATAGCAAACATCAAAAATAAGCGAAACAAAACAACCCCCTAGGCCCTTAATTTATAAATTATTATTCTAATAATAAGCAATGAAACTTAACTGCTTATGATAGCATTAACCAATTAACTTTGTCATTTAATAGCGGGCGGTATATGATGAATAATTCTATTCATTTTGCTTACATAAGCACATAAATATGTACCAATATAACTATAAAGATCAAGCAATTGTTGATCAGCGCGTCATTCAGTTTCGTGACCAAACAACTCGCTATCTCAATGGCGAAATTCCCGAAGATAAATACCGCGCCCTTCGTTTAATGAATGGCGTTTATGTACAAACCCACGCGCCTTTATTGCGTATTGCAGGCCCTTATGGCTTACTCTCCAGCAAGCAAGTACGTAAATTAGCCTCCATTGCCCGTGATTATGACAAAGGCTTCTGTCACTTTACCACACGACAAAACATCCAGTTTAACTGGCCGGCATTAGAACGCGTACCCGATATTCTGGAAGAGCTGGCCAGCGTACAAATGCACGCCATACAAACCAGTGGTAACTGCCTAAGAAATACAACATCAGACCAATTAGCGGGGATTTGTAAAGATGAAATTGAAGACCCACGTCCTTATTGTGAAATTATTCGCCAATGGACCATTTTACATCCGGAATTTGCGTATTTACCGCGCAAATTTAAAATTGCCGTCAGTGGAGCAAAACAAGACCGTGCCGCCACGCAATTTCACGATATTGGTCTGCATCTTGTCAAAAATGACCAAGGCGAAGTCGGCTTTAAGGTTTTTGTTGGCGGCGGCTTAGGTCGTACCCCCGTTATCGGTCAAGTCATCAGGCCTTTTTTAGAGAAAAAACACTTACTGTCTTATTTAGAAGCAATTGTGCGTGTTTATAACCTTTATGGCCGCCGTGATAATAAATATCGGGCACGTATTAAGATTTTAGTCCGTGAAGCAGGCTTAGCAGAAGTCACGCAAAAGGTCGAAGCAGAATGGCAAATCATTAAAGACAAACTACAACTCAGTGCAACCGATATTTCTGATATGCGTGCACAGTTTAATCCGCCCGCTTACGCAGCCGATGCCGCACAAGATACTAGCTATGCTGAAAAATTAGCCGGCAACTCAGAATTTGCCACCTGGGTAAAACATAATACCGCCGAACACAAAGTCGACGGTTATATTGCCGCTTATATCTCTTTAAAAGCGCCTGACAGCCCTCCCGGCGATTGCTCTGAAAGCCAACTAGATGCAATTGCTGACTTAGCCGACCAATATAGCTTTGGTATGGTGCGCGTCACTCACCGTCAAAATTTAGTGCTGGCAGACATTAAACAAGCTGATTTATTTAGCTTATGGCAAAAACTCAGTGCACTAGCTTTGGCCACCCCGAATATCAACAAAGCAACGGATATGATTTGCTGTCCTGGGCTAGATTATTGCTCACTGGCCAATGCAGGCTCGATCGGCATTGCCAAAGAAATCAATGCGCAACTAGATTCTTTAGATTATTTACATGACCTCGGCGAAGTTAAAATCAATATATCTGGCTGTATGAATGGCTGTGCGCACCAAAGTGTTGGTCATATTGGTATTCTAGGAGTCGATAAAAAAGGCGTAGAGTGGTATCAAATCACCTTAGGCGGCTCATCAGAAAATGATGCCGCTATTGGCGACCGCTTAGGTCCCGCTGTCAGCAAAGAAGATATTGCAGGGGTTATTAAAACCATTTTAGAAACCTACCTTGACCTACGTCACGATGAGGACGAAACATTCCTAGCCGTCGTGAGACGTTTAGGTGTCAGCCCTTTTAAGGAGAAAGTTTATGCAGATCATTAAAAACGGAGAAGTCACACAAGACAACTGGACATTTATTGATGATGATACCGCTTTAAATGCTGATTACAATATTATTTCGCTCACGCGCTGGCAAAATATCGACCCAGAAACACGCAAAAAAAGTAAGCACCTTGGTGTAAGGCTAGAATCAGATGTTATTCTTGAAGAGGTTAACAAAGACTTTAATAATCTTGATTTAATTGAGCTTTATATCCCTGTATTTACTGACGGACGCGCCTTTACGCATGCGCGTTTGTTACGGAGTCGTTTCGACTTTACGGGCGATATTCGAGTCAGCGGTGATTTTATGCGTGACCAGGTCTTTTACTTCAGCCGTGTAGGCGTTTCTAGCTTTGCCCTAAACGAGCAAGATAATGCTGAAGAAGTCATTGCCTCTCTCAATGATTTCTCTGTTACATATCAAGTTTCTACGGCATAAAGAATCGATCAAAAACCGAAGCGGTGCGCTATGCAAGCTGTTTTGCATAGCGCATCGCGACTCACGCCCCTCAAATAAACAAGACACTAAAACTCGACCTCAATACATTCAATCGGCAGACAGGTTTTCACCTGCTCCCAACATGCCACTAAATTGGCATCAATCCTTTGCACAACCTGCTTATCAATTTTATTAGCCTGTACCTGCAAGTTTAAAATATGCATCAACTCTTCAGGTTGAATTTTTTCACGATAAGGACGTGCTTGCGATAAACTTTGAAACACATCAGCAACGGCAATAATTCTAGACTCCAAAGCCAAAGCATCTCCCTTGTGATGAAAGGGATAACCACTCCCGTCAACACGCTCATGATGCTGTGCCGCCCAAAGCGGAATCTCTTCAAAACCTTGAATATCCTTAATAATATCGTAAGTATCATAGCTATGGCGTTGCATCAACAACCACTCGGCTTCTGTCAACTTGCCCGGCTTCTCCAAAATAGCATCCGGAACGCGCAACTTACCCAAATCATGCAACAGACCCGCTAACTCTAATTTATCACAGCTATGCTCAGGCAATGCAAATAGCTCACCTAAAAAGCGCGCCAAATTGGCCACCCCTTCCGAATGTTGCTGAGTGTAATGACTTTTAGCATCCACCATGCGTGAATACAATAAGGCAATACTTTTTAAATCAGAAAAGGGAGTCGGCACCACCTGCTTATGCCCTAACCACGCTTTAGCATAGCCTGAATTATGTCCTTTCTCTAAAGTTAACCAAAAGGACTCCGGCTCTGAAACCGCCATAAAAACATCGACGATTGTAGCAACAAAGACACTATCTTTTTTAGATGCAATTTGTTTGCGTACCAAGTCTTTATGCGTCAAAATATTAGGCGACTCATCCAAATATTGTAATACCAAAAAATCAATGGTATCTGCCATATAAATACAATTTGCAGCCAACTTGACTTTATCGGATAAATCCACCCCTTTCAGCTCTTCCCAATCAACATGGTGATGTAAAATACAGTCCGCCAAATAAGCTAAAGGCGAGCAGGCACTTAGTAACTCAGCCCCCTTAACGCAATGATTTCCTGCATTCTTGCCATTAAAATTCACTAAGCGTTCATAAACCACCGTTTTAGAAATACCGCAATCATGTAAAATTGCCGCTAAAAATAAGTCATCAATTTGCCGGTCGTCCCATTGCAATGCTTTAGCACACTCTGCGGTAATAAAAGCAACGCGTTTACCATGATCTATATGTCTACTACCCAATAAATTCAGCGCATCTGATAAGCAAAAAATGGTCTCATGAAGGTTAATATTAAATATAGACATCACAATATTCCTACAACGATTAATTGACACGCATCTTACTCAGCACACAAGCTTATCATGCACTAAAAAAATAAATCCATTTATAATCAAGTAAATAACTGAGGATACTAATCGCACTCTACCATATAAAATAAAGCACCGGCAAATCTCCCTAAAAATAGTCAAAAAATATCATACTCACCAATAATCTCTGTCTCAGCTTGGAAACGCGCCTTTATTTTGGCCGCAACCTCCTGCCTATTAAACACGCGCCCTTGTGGATATTGAAAGCATAAAGCAGAAACCGGCACTAACTGCACGCCTAAAGCGGCCATGTTAGGCAACTCATCGCGTAATACTTTCAGCGTGTTTGGTCGAGGATGAGCAATACCTAATGCACTCCCATAACGCCGCGCCAAAATAATCAATTGTCTAAATTGTTGCCGAACAATGGCTGTATCGGGCGCATTATGATCCAGAAAAACATCTCGCGCACGACTCGCAAGACCGAATTCTAACGCAACTTGCTGGGCGATGCTTTGGCTGGTCGTCAAACTATCGACAAAATAAAGGCTATGGCCTCTTGCCGCCACCAGCAATTGCATTATGTCACGCATGCTAGCGTAATCTTGAGTCACTAAACTGCCTTTATGATTATTCACACCAGCAATATAGGGAATTTCTTGCAACTGCCTTTGCACCAAGTCGGCTAATTCTGCCTGTGTCATGCTAAGCTTTAATTCACCCGCCTCCCACTTTTCCGGCTCTATCGCCTGCATCGGCATATGCAACATTAATTCTTTATTCTGCTGATAAGCTAAACTAGCTAATTGTTGCGTATAGGGAGCAAACGGTAAAAAAGAATAGGTAACGGCTCCCGGAAGCTGCAATGCCGCCAAACCTAAAGCCTGTTGCGCCCCCATATCATCGATAATAAGTGCTATTTTAGGCCGCTCGGCCGCAACCGCCGTAAAACGAATAAGCATAAAAAAAACCAGCACTCCGTAAATAACGCAGCTAACTGGTTTTTTTCGCTTTAATAACTTGCTCACAACATCATCAGCTGTTATTTATGCACCCTATCACCTATTCAAAATAGCGATTCCTTTCAATAAATTTAAGGCTTCTTTTAGGGGGTAATCACGCATATCAACACCTGTTTTCTCTGCAGGCTTTTCAGATTTTGTGGCATCTGCCTTGTCTTCCTTAACCTTCTGTTTATTACCATTGCTTAAATGGTGTGATAAATCAGCCTCTTTAATAGGTTTAAACTGAGCAGCTTCCATTGATTCCAATTTCAAGCGTTCCAATTCAATATCCGGCTCAATACCTGTTGCCTGAATTGAACGTCCCGATGGCGTAAAATATCGCGCTGTCGTAATTTTAACCGCACCACCACTGCCGGTCGGCAAAATGGTTTGTACCGAACCTTTACCAAAAGACTTAGTGCCCATAATAATGGCACGATTATGATCTTGCAAAGCCCCTGCCACAATTTCAGAAGCCGATGCGGAACCTGCATTAATCAATACCACTAAAGGCGCACCCTCTAATAAATCACCCGGTGTTGCATTAAAGTCCATTTGTGCATTCTTAATGCGCCCTTTGGTGAACACAATTTTACCGGCATCTAAAAAGGCATCACTGACCGCAACTGCACCATTTAGCACCCCGCCCGGGTTGTTTCTTAAATCCAGCACCATTCCTTTTAGCTTACCGCCATTGTCTTTTTTCAAATCGGCAATAGCGGACTCAAGTGCATCACCTGTCGGTGACTGAAAGCTACTAATGCGCACATAGCCAAAGCCCTCTTCTAAGGTACGACTACGCACACTTTTCACTTTGATAATATCACGCACCAAAGTAACTTTAAACGGTGTTCCTTTCCCTTTACGTACCACTGTCAGTACAATCTTGCTACCGACATCACCGCGCATAATTTTGACGGCTTCATTTAAAGTCATGCCTTTAACCGGTTGCTCATCCAGCTTAATAATAATATCTCCCGATGCCATACCGGCTCGCTGTGCAGGCGTATCATCAATCGGCGAAATAACTTTTACAAAGCCATCTTCCATTGTGACCTGAATACCCAAACCGCCAAAACGACCGGTGGTACCGACTTTCAGCTCTTGATATTCTTCCGCATTCAAATAGCTTGAATGCGGATCTAAGCCAACCAACATACCACGAATTGCATTTTCCAATAACTCTTTATCCGTCACCGGTTCCACATAATCTTGCTTAATCCGGCCAAAAATCTCAGTAAAAGTTCTTAGCTCTTCAAAAGGCAAAGTGACTGCTTGCTCACTCGGCTTATTTGCAAATACGGAGCCTGCCGTAGAAATTAAGATTCCTAGCACCCCACCGATAAACAACATTACAATATTTTTTTGTTTCAACACGCCTTATAAACTCCGTTATTTAAATTCCTGCCAAAGACACTTGCAGTTGTATTCTATATCAATATTGAGCCGAAAAAAGCGAATTCAATAAAAATATAGTGCCATACCACACAACAAATAAAAGGAAAAATAGCAAAACCGCTTCTATCGATGCTTTATGCACCATTTTTTAGGATTCAAGGGCTTGCCTTGCCGACGAATTTCAAAATATAATCCCGGCTTATCTCGGCCGCCACTATTACCAACCGTCGCCACCACTTCACCGGCTTCGACCCAATCACCCGCCTGTCGCTCTAAATTTTGATTAAACGCATACAAACTCAAATACGATTTATCATGCTCAATAATCATTAAAAACCCATGACCTTTAAACCAATCAGCAAACACAACTTGCCCATGCGCAATAGCCTTAACGGCCGTACCTTCTGCCGCACGTATTAATACGCCTTGCCATTTGCCCTCCGTGCGGCGACTGCCGAACGAACGCACTATTTTTCCGCGCACAGGCCAAGGCAATCGGCCTTTTAATTGTGCAAAAGGCAAGCTTGGACTATCCGCAAAAACAAGCTCTGGCACCGTCTTTTGCTTTTGTAGCTGAGCCACTAAACGCTTAAGTTGCCGGGCATTTTTTTGTAATCTGGATAATTGCGAATGGTTCTTTTTATAGGCTCGCTTAATCAGCACAAGCAACTTTTTACGTTGTTTTTTAGTCGCTGATAGTTGCTGCTGTTGCGTTTGCTTATCCACAACCAAAGCTTGCAATGCCTGCAGTTCCTGTTGCTTTTCTTGCTCTAAGGTATTTAACAAAGACAAACTCGCCTTAATACGGTCTAATTCCTCTAAACGCGCCTGATTGAAGTATTGGTAATACTTCATAATACGACTGCTGCGTTCCGCATCTTGCTGATTAAACCACAGCTTTAACTGCTCCTGTCCGCCTAAAGCATAAGCTGCTTTCACTTGCGCGGCTAACTGCGATTGTTGACTTGCCAGCCAGCTTTTTTGCACGTGAATATCTTGACGTATCTGCGCAATACGCTGATTTTTTGCCTCAACTTGCGCGGTTAATTCGCGTAAGGAACGCGCTAAGATTCCGTACTGCAATTCAATCTGCTTTAGCTCGGAGTCTGCTTGCTCAGCTTGCTGTTTTAAATGCGACAATTGCTTAGCGACCACCGTCATTTCAGTTTGTACCGCACGCAATTTTTTTTCTTTATCGCCTGCAGCCATCAACAAGCCATGACTGCAAAATAAGATACCTAATATTATAAAGTGTCTAATATTCAATCTTTAGCCAATAATGATTTACCATTCATTTCGACAGGTTGCTCAATACCTAAAATGGCCAGCATTGTCGGTGCCAAGTCTTTTAAACTCCCCCCCTCCATTAAGCTCTGACTCCCCCCCACATACACCAAAGGCACGGGATTAGTGGTATGTGCAGTTTGCGGCTCGCCTTGTGCATCACGCATTTGCTCAATATTGCCATGATCTGCGGTTAGTAACATTTGCCCCCCGACACTATCCAAAGCCGCCACAACAGCCGCAACGGATGCATCAATGGTCTCAACGGCTTTTAATGCAGCCTCCCAGTTACCGGTATGTCCCACCATATCGCAGTTGGCATAATTACATATAATGACATCATATTTTTGTTCGCTAATCGCCGTAACCAAATGCTCCGTCACTTGTGCTGCGTGCATTTCCGGCTGTAAATCATAGGTTTTTACTTTTGGCGATGGTACTAAAATACGGTCTTCACCGGCATTAGGTTCATCTACGCCCCCATTCATAAAAAAAGTAACATGCGCATATTTTTCGGTTTCTGCTAAGCGTAACTGCAATAAGCCATGTTGCGCCAACACTTCCCCTAAGCTATTTTTAATCTCCGCTGCGGGGTAAGCGACAGGATAGTTGAATTTTTCATGGTATTCAGTCAAGGTCACAAAACAGCCGGAGTGCCCTTTATGCCCGCGCTCAAAGCCGGTAAAGTCAATATCGGTAATAGCTTGGCTAATTTCACGCGCCCTATCAGCCCTAAAATTCATAAATACAAATGCATCTTCCGGCGCTAAGGCGGTGGATTGTCCTTCTGCATCCAAAATAGTGGTTGCCGCCACAAACTCATCCGTCTCATCACGTTGATAAGCTGCTTGCAACGCTTCTGCTGCCGAATGAGCCGCATAGTCTCCCTCACCTAAAACAATCAGCCGATGCGCCTTTTGCACACGCTCCCAGCGGTTATCCCGATCCATTGCATAAAAGCGGCCAATAATAGAGGCAATACGCCCCACACCCAACTCTTTTATTTTAGCTTCCAGTTGTGCAATCGCACCAGCCGCACTTTTAGGCGCAACATCACGGCCATCTAAAAAAGCGTGTACCGCCACGTTTTTTAAACCACGCTTTGCCGCTAACGTCAGCATCGCTAATATATGCTCAATATGACTATGCACCCCACCCGGTGACAACAGCCCCAAAATATGCAAAGTGCCTTGTTTCTCAAGTGCGGCATCAACTGCCATACAAAGTGCCTTATTTGCAAAAAAATCGCCTGACTCAATCGCATCACTTACCCGCGAAAAATCTTGCGGCACATAACGCCCGGTACCAATATGCATATGCCCAACCTCAGAATTGCCCATCTGTTTATCAGGCAAACCCACAATACGCCCGGAACAATCTAATTGCGTCATCGGAAATGTCTTTTGCAAATTATCCCAGCACGGCGTATTTGCCAGCGCAATGGCGTTATAGTCGGTATTAGCTCTCAGGCCAAAGCCATCAAGAATCAGTAATACTAAAGGTTTGGGTTTTATCATACAGCCTCCGGGGTCTTGTTCAGTCATGAGAACCAAACAATCATTAATTATCTAAACTTCAATTTATTCTATACCATTGACACCCTCTATCTAATCTTAAAGATTAGAAGATACCAACTTAAGCAGTTTACGTCATTTTATACAAACTATTGTTTTTAAAAAAATTCTTGCATCTCACCACACTAACGCGCTAGAAATGGCCGCTAAAAATATTCTATGCTTATTGGTACGATTAAACAATATATTGCACAACACAAAAAACGATACGCCACATTGACTAAAATTTGCCCTGATTGATAATTATCATTGCCAAAATCATAAAAAGCCCCTTAAAAAGTCACTTATTATACTTAAGAGTTTCCTAATAAACTTAAATAAGCTAAACTATACCTCACTTGCAGTCGCTTTATAAAAAAGCACGCAATCTATGCAACGCACTGCACACAAAAGCCCTAATTACCCCATATTTTTTATGTGATTTATGCGACACTA
>JALSIU010000271.1 GCA_026989715.1 Methylomonas sp. | reverse complement strand
TTTTATTATAACGCCCGCCTTGATAGCCGCCGACCACTCTGGCAGGTATCCCTGCAACACGCATTAAATAGGTAAAAGCCGTTGCATAATGTCCGCAAAATCCTGCACGCACATCAAACAAAAATGTCTCTATCGGCTTATCGCCCATAACAGGCGGAAGCAGTGTGTAATAAAAATTATTTTCTCGAAAATACTGAAAAACATGCGTAATAAAAGTTTCCGGCGTCTCATCAAAGCCCCCTAATTGTGCAACTAAGGCTTGTACTTTACTCGCCGGCTGACTTGGCAATTGCAAATTATCGCGCCATTCTGTTTTGGTAATATGCCCCGTATTATAATGTGTATAAGAACTTATTTGATATTCGGCGCGCTGATTAAATGCCTTGCTAGTCTGTAATTGATAAGTGGCGCTTAAGTTTAAAGGTGGGCTAAAATCAGCCGGCATATCTAAAGCAAACACCCAGTTTTTAGCCTGTGGCTCCATCAATAATTGATATTGATATGGCTCACCGGAAAAACTAACCTTATCCATAAAGCGTTTAAAATGGGTATTTTTCGGTTGCCGCCACCGCTTACCATCTGTATGCGAAAAAACAGGCCCTCGCCAATAACGCTCTGTATGCGGAGGAATTTTACCTGTAAATTTCGCCCGAAAAACAATTTCGCCGGACAAACCTAATTGACTAATAGAACCCGGCTCCAACACATCGCTAATACCTGTTATGGCTTGGTTATTTTCTTGCAGAAATGACCATCGTGGTGCTTCTAGTCGTGGAAAAAAGACAAAGATAATTGCGGTTAAAGGAAGAGCTTGCAAAAACAAACGTCCCGCCCGCTTTAAGGACTGCCTAACGCTCATATGTACGGCATTTAGGCTAATTAGCGTGGCTAATAAACTCACGCTCACTAAAACAATATAAGCCGCCATCAAAATACTTTGTTCATATAGAAACTGTGAGGCAGCCACAATAAAAGCTAAATACGTAATTAAATACAAATCACGCCGCTGCTTAATTTCTAATAACTTCAAGCCTAATGCCGTTATAAAAACGGCCGTACCGGCATCACGACCAAAAACCCCTTGATGCATAAAGATTAATAAACCGATACCACTCACAAGTAGTAGCAAGACCATAAATTGTCTAGGCAAATAAGCAGGCCGCCAAACACCTAATAAACGCCAAGACAATAGCACAAAGAAAAAGAGCATAATAGGTAGTGGAACATGCATGACATGCGGCAGTACCATCAAGCCTATTGAGATTAATAGAAAAACCAGCCCACGTTGATTCAACACCACTTCCATGAATTTTACTCTTCCTTTAACTGCTTTATTCGATAATAACCTTGTGCGCAAACACCTAACTGCATGGCCAAATAAGGTAAGGCAAGTTGCATAGCGGCGGCTAATGTCCAGGGTGGATTAATCACAATCATACCACTTGCCGTCATGCCCCATGCGGCATTATCTGCCTGTTGCCCTAGCTCAAATAGCTGTATATTGTTCAGGGTACTCGCTTGAATTTTGGCTTCTAATTGATTAATTCGCTCACGCTCAACAACGGGATACCATAGTGCATAAGTACCGGTCGCAAAACGCTTATGTAATTTAAGCAACGTCTCCCACACTTGATCATAATCCGTTTTCAGCTCATAGGAGGGATCAATCAATATCAAGCCCCGCCGTTGTGATGGCGGCAATAGCCCCATGCAGTGCTTAAAGCCATCTGCATGATAAATATGCACACGCCGATCATGCCGCATCACCGTACGCAAAAGTTCTACATCAGTACGATGTAATTCATATAAAAACAACTGATCTTGTGGGCGCATACATTGCCCGGCAATCAATGGCGAGCCAGGGTAATGCTGTAAGTCATTCTGTGTATTAAAACATTTTACTCGCGCGACATAGTCTGCCACCATAGGCGGCAAATCTTGGGCTTGCCATAACTTAGCAATACCCTGCTTATATTCTTGTGTTTTTTCAGCCTGCTCGCTACTTAATACATATCGCCCTGCCCCGGCATGTGTATCGATATAGCAAAAAGGTTTTTCTTTTTTTTGCAAATGCTCCAAAATATGCACTAAAACACTGTGCTTTAAAACATCCGCAAAATTGCCTGCATGAAAAGAGTGGCGATAACTCAGCATAATTTTATTATTTAATCCAAAAATAAGTTAGAACAAAACTAAACGTAAAATTTTAACCTTACGTCATGTTAGTAATACAGGCACAGCTTAAATACTATTAACTTGCTTAGCTTTTCTACTTTAAAATAATGCCAGAGCCTCCAAGCACTTTTTAGAATGCAACTCTCCAATACCCGGATCAATCCTCAGTCCCCCGAGCTTAAGTCCATAACTAATGCCCGCAGCATCGGCATCTAAAACCCAACGGCACATTTGGCTTAAGCGTTCTTCTTGCTCGGCAGCGGCTGCCTCTTCATAATCTAACCATATTTCGGTACTTTGTACGCCGCCACTATATTGACGCACAGACAATCCCTGACCTTTCGCTAATGCTCGCCAATGTATATGACGGATGCTATCGCCTGCTCGGTAACTTTGTAAGCCATAAAAATCATCGCAACCTTTTTGGATATGACCTTGCCTCTCTAAATGCCCCGCATTTTCAGGTAATGGGCACTCTTGTACACTAGGCCGTGGATAAATCAGAATTTTAATATCTAAATGTAAACGATGCCATGCCCGAAATAAGCCAAAAGGATAATCACAATAGATAACGGGATAGGGCAAAACTAACCAGCCTCTCTTTTTCGCCTCTTGCGGCAGGCTAACTTGCAGGCTTTGTTTGGCAGGAATATCCACAACTTGCAGGACACTTTGTTTATCGCTTCCAAAATGCACGCTATACCGTGTCGTATTGCTTGGGTTATGTACCGTTACTACCCCAGAGGCCTGCTCACCGACAAAGGCATTTGGGCTATAGCCTTTACTAATCGTCAGCCCAGCCAGTGATTGCACCGTATGTAAAATGGCTATAAAAAACAAGCTTGCCAATAAAAAACTTAATAAGTAAATTAAGTTATTATTATAAATAAAGGCAATTAACACTAACAGCGCAATCAACAATACAAAACCAAAGCCACGCCGAGTGGGTAAAATATAGATTTTCCGATAGCTTAAATAAATTGCATCTTGGGCGATTATCTTGCTCATAAGATTCTCCTCCTAAAAAGAGGCAAGTACGGCATATTTGCACCCATCAAGGAATGGCAACGGCAGCTAGTAGAGGCGCGACTATATTGGCCGAATTAGTATGCCCTGCCCGCAATCTATGCCCAGCCACTGGTGCTAATACCTGCTGTACATCTTCGGGGATAACCATATCTCGCTGTTGCATAAAAGCCCATGCCTTAGCTGCATTTAATAATGCCAAGCCTGCTCGGGGTGATAAGCCGGTTTGATATTCATCCGACTCTCGAGTGAATGCAATGAGTGCCTGCAAATAATCCAATAAAGCAGGCGCAACATGTATTTCTTTAACCGCTTGCTGCATACGCAACAAAATATCGGCAGGTAACTGCACTGCTAAATCATCAATTAAACGATACCGGTTAATACCACTCAATAATTCACGCTCCGCATCATGATCAGGGTAACCTAATTCTATGCGCATTAAAAAGCGGTCTAATTGTGATTCAGGTAAAGGAAAGGTACCTAATTGATGGCTTGGGTTTTGCGTTGCGATAACAAAAAAAGGCTGCGGCAGGCTGTGCGTATGCCCCTCAACAGTAACTTGCTGCTCTTCCATTGCTTCTAATAAAGCACTTTGCGCTTTCGGCGTTGCCCGATTAATTTCATCAGCCAATACCATTTGATGAAAAATAGCACCCTGATGGAAACTAAATTGATGCTTATCGGCATTATAAATAGTTGCACCAATAATATCGGAGGGCAATAAATCACTCGTAAATTGAATACGCTGATATTCAAGCCCCATTAATTTTGCCAGAGTATGTGCCAGCGTGGTTTTACCGACCCCTGGAATATCTTCAATTAATAAATGTCCACCTGATAGCAGGCAACAGAGTGATAAACGTATCTGCCGCTCCTTACCCAAAATAATTTTATTGGCTGACTGAATAACTTGCTTAAGTTGTTGCTGCATGTAATGTCCTTATTATTTTTAATACGTAAAGAAGTCTTAATAATGAGCCACACGCCTAAGACTGAGATTAAACAAACAACGCACAAACGTAACGGCACGATTTATAGTTCTACCCTCAAGCGTTGATAAATCCCACCAAAACTGCCATTACTCATTAATAAAAAATGTACCCCTTCCGCCACTTCGCATTGCAATTGGCGCATAATCGCCTCTATCGAAGCGCAAAACTGAATATTATCAGCATACTGACTAAGAGTACTCAAATCCCAAGCCAAGTTATCAGGCTGATAAATAATAGCTTTATCCGCCAAAGCCAAAGATCGCGCTAAAGTTTCTTGGTGTACCCCCATACGCATAGTATTAGAGCGCGGCTCTAGCACTACAATAATTTTTTCCTCACCAACCTGGCGGCGCAACCCCTCTAAAGTCATTTGGATGGCAGTAGGATGGTGTGCGAAATCATCATAAACCGTCACGCCTTTTACGCGTGCAATCACCTCCATACGCCGTTTAACATTCTTAAACTTTGCTAAAGCCGCAATAGCCTGTTCAGGTAATATACCAATATGCCTAGCTGCTGCAATGGCAGCCAGTGCATTATAAACATTATGCATTCCTGTTAATGACCAATTGAGCAGCCCTTGTTGTTGCCGTTCAAACATCACCGTAAATTGACTACCATCCTGTTTCATCAATTCTGCCTGCCAATCAGCCGATGACTCGATACCGGTTGTTTGCACAGGAGTCCAGCACCCCATTGCTAAAGTGTCCTGTACATTTACATCGGCTTGCGGGGCAATAAGCAAGCCTTCCCCCGGAATAGTGCGTACAAAATGGTGAAACTGCCGCTTGATTGCCTGTAAATCATCAAAAATATCAGCATGGTCAAACTCTAAATTATTAATAATTGCAGTACGTGGCCGATAATGTACAAATTTGGATCGCTTGTCAAAAAAAGCCGCATCATACTCATCCGCTTCAATGACAAAAAAATCAGACTCACCACAGCGTGCCGAAAGGCCAAAATTCATGGGAATACCGCCAATCAAGAAGCCCGGATTAAAGCCTTGGTAATCTAAAATCCACGCCAACATACTACTGGTTGTAGTCTTGCCATGCGTCCCTGCAACCGCTAAAACCCACTTACTCTGTAAAACACATTCAGACAGCCATTGCGGCCCTGAAGTATATTTCAGCCCTAGGTTTAACACTGCCTCAACTTCGGCATTCCCCCGTGACATCGCATTACCAATAACGACTAAATCAGGCTTAGCTTGCAAATTTTGCGCACAATAGCCTTGCATTAACACGATACCTTGCTCAGCTAACTGCGTACTCATCGGCGGATAAACATTTTGATCAGAGCCGCTCACAGTATGACCAAGCTCTCTGGCAATCAGAGCAAGCCCTCCCATAAATGTACCACAAATACCTAAAATATGGATGTGCAACGCATGCTCCTACAATAACCGGCGGACTAAGAATTTAACAAGAAAACGCATGCAAGAAAGGCATACGCAATAATATGCAATAGCAGTGAGAGTGATACAGCTTAAAATATATCATGCCGCACGAAGAGAGAAGATAAATAGTCCCTCATGCGATGTCAGTAACATGTGTATTTTTAATAAAAAATCATATCAGAGAAGAACTTAGTCAATGAATATTATCCCATTTTTTTTAAAGCACTCTCAATCTTCATTGTTCTGATAATCATCTTTAATTCTGCATGTTGCTGTTTTAACGGTGCTATTTCTGCTTCCAATCCCGCTATATTCTCAGCAATGCTTTCTTTAGAACCACTAATTTTACGTAACATCTGCAAACGACTTTCAATCTGCTTTTTATGGTCTTTAATCTGGTGCATTAACGGCGACAGTACACTATGACTCCATGTCATCGCATCTTTATGCGCACGCGCTAAAACCTCACGTGCTTTATAAATAAGTGTACTATACAATTTTTTGACTACAATACTCTGTTCAGTCATCGTAGTCTTAGTACTAGAGCGAAACATTTCACCCTCTTCAAAGATTTGCTCTAATTCAAACTGATACTGTTTAATCGAAAACAAATGTGGCTCTATTTCTTTAAAACCATATTCATCCCTAAATTTCTTATGAATGGCTTTCACTAATCGTCGAGTTTCATTTGTTGTATCCACAGCATCCTGCAATAAGTCACGTAACTCATCAAAAAGATTACGGATATTTTGCTTCATACCATAGGTTGTCAAACTTTTAGACATATCCTCTCTAGTGCGCCGAATAATATCATCAATGGCATCTTGAGAAAGAGATTCAACCAGCATTTTTGCCTGCACACTAAAAACACGACGACTCGCTTGAAAATTTTCAACATTGGTCATATAGGCATTTTGTCGATCCCGTGTTTCAGCCATCAATTTAGCCGTCATATCGGTATTTTCAAAATCTACCTTTTTAAACTCTTCCAGTTGCTTAATGGAGTTTTTATATTTTGCTTCTGTTAGATTCAGTGATTCATTCACTAAAAAACCAATCGTACGAATCACCGTCTCCATTAAAATTTGCCGACGATGCATCAAAATATCATCTGATAAATAACGCTCTAAGCCTTGCAAACGGCTTCGTTGCAGTAATTCATCATCTGACTTGATTTTAGCCAGTAATGCCTGTTTCGCAGACACGGGGAAAATCAATTTTTTATCGACACCTAACACCTCAGCCGACGTTTCTATCTGTGATTCAATCGACCGGTCATAGCCTTCCTCGCCAGCCAAGTCATCCCACATAGAATCAATTTTGTTCATGACCACAGCAAGCCCTTGCTTACCGGAACCCCGCGCAACACTAATATGACTGCGCCACATTTCTAAATCACTTTTAGTTACCCCTGTATCGGCTGCCAATACAAAAATAATGGCTTGTGCACTCGGCAACATATTGAGAGTAAGCTCAGGCTCGGTTCCTAAAGCATTTAGCCCCGGTGTATCCAATATGCAAAGCCCTTCTTTTAACAAAGGGTGTGGAAAACTGATCAATGCATGTCGCCAACAGGGAATTTCAACTTCCTCAGCATCCAAATACCCTAGCTCAGCGGCTTCGCGCTCATTCCATAAACCTAGCTTATCCGCTTGTTCTTTAGGAACTTTTTTAACAGCAATCAACTCTTGAAATGCTTTCTGCATCTGCGTAGGCGAATTGCAATCTAAATCAATTTGCGTCCATCGTTCAGGGCTTTCTTTATATTCGATTAAAGAAATATCTTCTAAGCGGCTTTCAATATTTAATAAACGGATATAACTGCCCGAATCATCATAAAATAATTCAGTTGGGCACATGGTTGTACGCCCAGGCGAGGAAGGTAGTAACCGAACACCGGTTTCTGCAAAGAACAGTGCATTAATTAACTCCGTTTTACCACGTGAGAATTCAGCGGCAAACGCTAAAGTAACCCTATCATTACTTAAACCGTTCAGCATATTCAAAATAGTATCGGTGCTATGCGGGTCATTTAGACCATATCGAATACGCCACTCACGATACATATCAATTGCCTGGACAATCTCTTCCCGCCATTGCGAGTATTCATGTAGCTGTTCTTTAAATTCCATATATCTTGCCCTACTGCATATCTTGATAGCAATCGTATTTATTATTAAAAGGAATCATATCCAACAAAGTATTACGACATTAGTTTCTTTATATATTTAAGGATTAAGAGAGGAGTACCAGAGTCTACTTAAATGATTGCCAAATCATCCCAGCCTTTCACTTTCATTTCCCATCAACTGAATTGTAGACTAAAAACTAACTTCTGTTAAAAAATAATCTATTTATTACTCTCATAATGCCAGCTTAGGTCACACTCTCGTAAAAATCAAATCCCAAACCCCATGCCCTAAACGCAAACCTCGCTGTTCAAACTTAGTTAAAGGGCGATAATCCGGCCTTGGGCAATAGCCTCCTTGCGCATCTGTACTTTGATTACGAAATGATTCAGCGGCGGTTAAGATTTTCAACATATGCACGGCATAATGCTGCCAATCGGTTGCCGCATGAAAATAAGCACCTGAGGGTAATTTTTGCGCTATTAATTTTATAAAACTGGGGCGTACAATGCGACGCTTATGATGCTTTCTTTTATGCCAAGGATCAGGAAAAAACAAATGTATGCCCGCCAAACTCTGTTCAGGAATACAGGTTTCCAACACCTCAATGGCATCATGGTAAAACACCCTGACATTGGAAATATTTTGCCTCTCCAACTGCGCCAGCAAATTACCGATACCAGGCTTATGCACCTCAATCCCAATATAGTCTTTATCTGGGTTATCAATTGCCGTTTGCGCTAAACTCTCGCCATTACCAAAGCCAATTTCGACAATCACAGGTGCTTGACGGCCAAAAATAGTCGCAAAATCACAACACTTGTTATGGTCTAAGCAATATTTATCCCAAAAGTTATCTAGTGCAAAACGCTGTGCATCTGTCATGCGTCCAATACGTTGCACAAAACTTTTAATGCGCGGAGGAGAAACCGCCGCTTCCGGCAATACCATGTTCAAATTACCCAATCATGCCATCTAACGGAGACGAAGCCGAAGCAAACCGTTTCCTAGGCATTCGCCCTGCCAAATAAGCCTCACGCCCAGCTTGAATGCCCTTTTGCATGGCTGATGCCATCAAAATAGGCTGTTGTGCGGCCGCAATCGCCGTATTCATCAATACGCCATCACAACCTAATTCCATCGCCACTGCCGCATCCGAAGCCGTCCCTACCCCCGCATCCACCAAAATAGGCACATTGGCATTTTCGACAATCGTTAAGATATTATAGGGATTACAAATGCCTAAGCCTGAACCAATCGGCGCAGCCAGCGGCATAACGGCGACACAACCAATCTCTTCCAGGCGTTTAGCGACAATGGGGTCATCATTGGTATAAACCATCACATCAAACCCTTCTTTAACCAGCAACTCTGCCGCAGCAATAGTCTCCACGATATCAGGCAATAATGTTTTTTGGTCGGCCAATACCTCTAACTTCACCAGCTTATGCCCTCCTAATAATTCTCGTGCCAAGCGACAAGTACGCACCGCTTCTTCTGCCGTAAAACACCCCGCAGTATTAGGCAAAATAGTATATTTGTCAGGCGAAATGACATCCAACAAATTAGGCTCATCAGCGTTTTGACCAATATTAGTGCGCCGAATCGCCACGGTCACAATTTCAGCACCACTCGCTTCAATCGCTAAACGTGTCTCATCCAAATCCTTATATTTACCTGTTCCCACTAACAACCGAGATTGAAACACTTGGCCTGCAACCGTAAAACTATCCTCTTGCCCACCCCCAATCGCCTGTACAACCTCCAAACGGTCTCCTGCTTTAATGACAGTTTGCGCATACTCGCCAAAAGGTAAAATCTCTTTATTCAATTCAACAGCAATGCGTTTATTTGCCAAACCTAACTCATTCACGACATCAGCAACCGTTATAGTACCTGAGTATTGTTTAGTTTCGCCATTTACATAAACATTCATTCTTTGTTATTCCTGTTAGTTTTTTACAGTTCGTCTCTTTTGTACCGCAACCGCCAAATTGCGTAACAATGTTTCCGTATCAGCCCAATCAATACAAGCATCCGTAATGCTCTGGCCATAAGTCAACTTCTGCCCAGCAACAACATCCTGCCGCCCTGATTTTAAATGACTCTCAATCATCACACCCATAATGCGTTGATCACCACCCGCAATTTGCTCTGCCACATCCTCACCCACCAATAATTGGCGTTGGCATTGCTTCAAGCTATTAGCATGACTCAAGTCCAGCATAATATTTGCTCTTAGCCCTGCGTCTTCCATGCTACGAGCTACTTTATCCACACTCACCGCATCATAATTAGGGCCATCATTGCCGCCGCGCAAAATCATATGCACATCTTCATTACCCGTTGTTGAAAAAATAGCCGAGCTGCCTTGATTGGTTACCGATAAAAAATGATGCGGATTCATTGCCGCTCTAAGCGCATCAATGGCAATTGCCGTGGTGCCATCGGTTGCATTTTTAAAGCCAACAGGGCAGGACAGACCCGAGGCCAATTCACGATGACATTGACTTTCAGTGGTACGCGCCCCAATCGCCCCCCAGGCAATTAAATCGGATACATATTGCGGCGTAATTAAATCCAGATACTCAGTAGCGGCCGGAATACCCATCTCGTTAAGGTCAAGTAAGAGTTGCCTCGCAACCAATAGACCTTTATTAATATTAAAACTACCATCTAAATCCGGGTCATTAATCAGCCCTTTCCAACCAACGGTTGTGCGAGGCTTTTCAAAATAGACTCGCATCACAATATGCAAATCGGCATTTAACTCATCTCTAATGTGTCTTAAGCGTTGCGCATATTCATGTGCCGCTTGCGTATCATGTATAGAACAAGGCCCTACGATAACTAATAATCGATCATCAGCCGCTATCAATATATCATGAGAGGCCGCACGCGCCTCTGTCGTCGTTTTAGCTGCAAGGTCAGTCAATGGCATTTTTTCATGAACTTTAACAGGTGCCATCACCGTTTTGGTTTCACGAATTCTTAAATTATCGGTATTAAATTGACTTTGCATGGTTTACCAAGGTAGTGATTATCATGGAAAAGATATTTTTCAATCGAGCATTCTAACCTAAAAACCAACTTTTTTCTAAAATTCAAATTTACACAGCTAAGCAATTACCTCATTAGCTTATCTGTCTAAGACACTAGAAGCCTAATAGAAGAACCGCTATAATTGTTATTCTCCCTTATCCTCATTTAGGAAAAATCATGCAACATACCCAAAATTTGGTTCATGGTGCAGGCCTTGGCTTACGCCGCTCCTTCTTAGAAGAAGCTATCAACGCCCCGTTACAAAATGTGAGTTTCTATGAAGTCGCGCCTGAAAACTGGATGACCATTGGCGGTAAACTGGGGAAACAATTTAGACAAATGACCGAACGCGATGCTTTTATCTGTCATGGACTTTCCTTATCTATTGGCAGCACCGACCCATTAGATGAGGACTTTGTTAGAAATTTAAAAAGCTTCATGCAACAGCATCAAATCAAATTTTATAGTGAGCATTTAAGTTACTGTAGCCATCAGGGACACCTGTATGACCTCATGCCCATTCCGTTTACAGCCGAAGCGGTACAGCATGTCGCCAAACGCATCCGACGCGTACAAGATATTTTGGAGCAAAAAATTGCTATTGAAAATGTGTCTTATTATGCCGCTCCCGGTCAAGAGATGTCTGAAATAGACTTTTTTAATGCCGTTATTGCTGAAGCTGATTGTGACGTATTGATCGATATTAATAATATCTACGTTAATAGCGTCAACCACCAATACGATGCCGAACAGTTCTTACAAGCGATTCCTGCCGAACGCATTAGTTATGCACATATTGCAGGGCACTATGTCGAAGCCGAAGATTTTCTGGTGGACACCCATGGTGCTGAAGTGATTGACCCTGTCTGGCAATTATTAGGCAAAGCTTACCAGCTTTATGGGGTATTCCCGACTCTGCTAGAACGGGATTTCAATATTCCCAGCGTTGCCGAACTACAACGCGAAGTCAGCACTATTCAAACTATTCAAAACGCATGGCAGTCGCATCATGAGCAACTTTCCGCATAAAATCGATTTTAAAGCCAAGCAAGCCGAATTTTCGGCCTATATACGCGATCCGGCACACAATCCACAGCCCAGCGATGTTGCGCCACAACGCATGCAAATGTATCGTGAGTTATTTTTTAATAATGTAGAAGGCTTTCTAGCCAGCAACTTCCCCGTATTAAAGCAAATTTTAACGACTGAGCAATGGCAACAACTGGCACAAGATTTCTTCAGCAAGCACCAAAGTACGACCCCGTATTTTTCTGAAATACCGGAAGAGTTTATTTTATATTTGCAAAATGAACGACCCAAAAACCCACATGATTACCCTTTTATGCTGGAACTAGCACATTATGAATGGGTCGAAATGGCACTCTCCATTAGCCAAGAGGACTTACCCTCCCTGCCGGGCACACAGAACATACGCACAACACAGCAACTTGCCCTCTCGCCTTTGTGCTGGTTGCTTGCCTATCAATACCCGGTACACAAAATTTCCCCTGACTACTTACCCAGTAAAGTACCCGAGCAAGCCAGTTATTTAGCAGTTTATCGCAACACCGAAGACGAGGTAAAATTCGCTGAGCTATCCCCGATGAGCTTTTACTTACTGCAAACCCTACAAGAGACAAAACCGGCTTCTATAGAGAATTTTTTAGCCACTGCATTATCAGGTCAGTTGAATGACTCACATCGAGAACCCGCGCTAGATGCACTACAACAATTTATGGACAAACAAATTATTTGGGCAACTTAAAAATAATACCCGCCTCCTGTCTTTTCTTCTAACCCCTTATTGATAAAAATTCGACCAATGCAAGC
>JALSIU010000270.1 GCA_026989715.1 Methylomonas sp. | reverse complement strand
GCACCAAAACCAACCACAAAATTACTTTTCCTTGTCGCTTTTTGCATTTTTTATACTGAAATTGGATGTGAAAGTGCAGCCATAAAAAACGGCTGAATATCGCCGTTTTATTGGTATAAATTGATTTAACTCTAAAAATTATTTATTTCAAAAATTGAAGTTAAATGGTGGTACTTGAAAATAATTACCGCCATTTAACCGCCATATTTAATTTTTTATTTTAAATAAATAATTAAAAATCAATGATTTAAGTGGTGGAGACGGGGGGAATTGAACCCCCGTCCGCGAGCACTCCGCCTTTGGATCTACATGTTTATTCCGCTCTTTTGTTTTAACTAAAAGCTACCCGTCGGACCAAGAAAACTTTTAGCGATTTCGATTGAGTTTAGCGTGTCGGAACTCCGAACTAAGTTCTTAACGCGATCTTATGTAAAGTGACCCCTGGATGTTCGTGAGAACTCTATACGCATAAGCACATATAGCCAGAGGAATGGTGCTGTTTTTAAGCAGCTAAAGCCATTGAGTAGTTTTCGTCATTTGCGAATACTTTAAAGTCAGTAGATTTTACGAGGTGTACTGTCCTCGACATGCACCTAAGGTTTTGCTACCCACGTCGAAGCCAGGTCGTCCCCTTTGGAAAGTTTATTATAATAGATTTAAGATAAAAATGACTATATAAATTAAATATTTTGTAAAATTGGCCGACTAGACATCTTATAATGCTATAAAATGCAATACTGTGCTTAGGGTTAAGTGACTATAAGGCAAAAATCTATGTCAGTTTTTGCTGTGTTGCTAGTCTTTAATATTATGAATTTAAAATCTGGGTTTGTTTAAGTGAAATTATGCAAAATAAGATAGTACCTACGGATAAAGAAAGAGTGATGACAGCCGATGAGCTTATTGTGTCTAAAACGGATGCAACGGGGCGTTTGACCTATTGTAATCGTATTTTTATAGATTATGCAGGGTATACTGAGTTTGAATTATTAGGGCGGCAACATAATATAGTACGGCACCCTGATATGCCACGCTCGGTATTTCATTTGCTGTGGGCGACTATAAAATCGGGGAATGAGTTTTTTGGCTATGTCAAAAATATGTCAAAAGATGGTTCATTTTATTGGGTATTTGCTAATGTTACACCCAGTTATGTAGCAGGAACCTCTGAGATACTTGGTTATTTTTCGGTAAGACGTAAGCCTGACTTGATGAAGCTTAAAGTGATTGAATCGCTTTATAAAGATATGTTGATAGCAGAGCGGCAAGCAGGAGCGCGTGATGCGGTTGGGGCAGGTACAGACGTACTGATGAATGTAGTTAATGCAACAGGAAAAGACTATCGTGAATTCATTCTTTCAATTTAATAGCAAAAATACTGTTTTTATTCTTTTTGGCATTCAATGTTTGTTATTAATTGAGTCTATTGTTAGTCGAGGAGTCGATATATTGCATATCAGTACGACGCTGGTTGCAATGGTTGTAATGTATCTTTTTTTTCGGCAATCTGATAAAGAACTGCATATTATTAAGTCAATCTTTAAAATGACGCGGGAAATTTACAAGGGGCGTTTAGAATATCGTATTACTAAAATAGATCCGTATGCCGAGCTAGGGGGGATTGCTTGGAATCTCAACGAGGCTTTAGATCAGATTGAAACTTATATGCGTGAAGTCAATACATGTTTCCAGTCGGCAGAGAATTTTGCTTTTTATCGCAAGGCGCAAAAAGAAGGAATTAATGGTGCTTTTGCTGAGGGTCTTAAAAATATTGATGTTTCCTTGGGGATGATGCAAGAAAACCAGTCTAGTTCAGTGCGTGATGA
>JALSIU010000269.1 GCA_026989715.1 Methylomonas sp. | reverse complement strand
CTTATTTATTGCCAGTGCCGAAGAATATTTAGCACCCGCCATCAAAACAGCTTATGCTAAAGCCCCTCAGCCTAAAACACTACAACTCATTCCAGGGTCAGCACATGCCCAGCATATATTTAAAACACCCCAAGCCGCACATTTAACCGCGATTATTTTACAGTTTCTACAACAAGCGCATTAAATATGAACATAAAGCTATTCATTTTAAGCCTTATTATGATAAGTTCAGCATGCGCCATTCCTTTACAAGAAGGGGCTGAAATTGTACAACTGATTTATCAAGCCCCGCGCCCCGAGCACTGTCAATTCTTAGGGCAAGCCTCTGCATCAGATGGCGGCATGGTGTCCGGCGAGTTTATGAGCGATGCCAAAATACATGCAGGCACAGCAAATCAAATGAAAAATCTAGCCTTTGCAATGGGCGGTAACTTAGTCTTTATAAAAAAACAATTCAATAAAAACAAAAATCTAACGGTTAATAAAACCAACCAAACCATGATAGGTTTTGTGTATCATTGTAACAACTTACCTTAACTTTAACTTTATCCAGTACTTGCGCGGCTATGTATGTGCAAGCTCTATTTCATATTTAAATAATGTCCTTGTGGAGCAATCAACATGATTTATGCAGCACCGAACCAAACTGATAGCAAAGTCGATTTTAAAGCACGTTATGCCAATTTTATTGGCGGCAAATGGATTGCCCCCGTAAAAGGGCAATATTTTGATAATTTAAGTCCCATCAATGGCAAGGTTTTTTGTGAAATTCCGCGCTCAACAGCCGATGATATTGAACTGGCCTTAGATGCGGCACACCAAGCAAAAGAGGCTTGGGGTAAAACATCGGTGACAGCTAGGTCAAATATTTTATTGCAAATTGCAGATCGCATTGAGGCCAACCTAGAAAAATTGGCTGTTGCAGAAACCTGGGATAATGGTAAAGCCGTGCGTGAAACATTGGCGGCTGACGTGCCTTTATCAGCAGACCATTTTCGTTATTTTGCAGGCTGTATTCGTGCGCAAGAAGGCTCTATTGGCGAAATAGATGCCAATACGGTCGCCTATCATTTTCATGAACCCTTAGGCGTTGTCGGGCAAATTATCCCGTGGAATTTTCCACTATTAATGGCTTGTTGGAAAATAGCGCCGGCCTTAGCGGCAGGCAATTGCATTGTTTTAAAACCGGCGGAACAAACGCCGGCCTCCATTTTAATTTTGATGGAAGTCATCGGCGATTTATTGCCGGAAGGTGTCTTAAATATCGTCAATGGTTTTGGTAAAGAAGCAGGTCAAGCACTGGCAAGCAGTCCACGCATTGCCAAAATTGCCTTTACCGGCTCTACCCCTGTCGGCTCGCATATTATGCAATGCGCCGCCGACAATATTATTCCGTCTACGGTTGAGTTAGGCGGTAAATCACCCAATATTTTCTTTGCTGACATATTGGCTCAAGAAGATGAATTTGTCAGTAAATGCGTAGAAGGTGCTGTTCTGGCTTTTTTTAATCAAGGCGAAGTTTGCACCTGCCCTTCACGCTTATTAGTACAAGAATCAATTTATGATGCCTTTATGGAAAAAGTATTGGCGCGTGTCAGTCAAATCAAACGCGGCAACCCATTAGATACGGAAACGATGGTCGGCGCACAAGCCTCAAAACAACAATTTGACAAAATCATGGACTATGTGGCCATTGGTAAGGCCGAGGGCGCAGAAGTGCTCACCGGTGGCACAGTAGAAACCCTAGAGGGCGATTTAGGGACAGGCTACTATATTCAACCGACCATTATGAAAGGTGATAATAAAATGCGCATCTTTCAAGAAGAAATTTTCGGCCCCTTTGTATCGGTTACCACGTTTAAAGATGAAG
>JALSIU010000268.1 GCA_026989715.1 Methylomonas sp. | reverse complement strand
CACTGCAATGGCTGAAGTTCAATTTGCCGACCCGGATGCAAGTGGCATAGGATATGAGTGGACAGTACGACTTAGTTCTCCAGAAAAAGCAGAAATCATAGGAAGCACAGGCGGCAAAGGCTCATATGAGCCCTCTTTCGAAGCTCCTAATATGGGCTGGACACACACAACCGACTGGGTTGCACTAGAGCTTAAAGACGATGCTATTTTAGAAATAAAATTAGCACGCCAAGAAGGTGTTTATGAAATGCAAGTTGATAACAATACCGGCGAAAAGTCATTTACAACCTCAGGAGCCATGCTATACCCTGCCATGTCTATTTATGAAGGTTGGGATAGTACCACCGAAACCGAAAAAGGAAGCTTTAACTCAACCGGCAATTTCTGGTCAACCATTCAATTTAAAGCTGTCGTTGCGTCATTAACTGGCGAAACAAGCATTATTTACCGCGCCCAGCTACCTGCCGGTAAATATTCAGTCAACATCGGCGGTGTAAATGCTTTTTACTGTGCGGAAACGGATGCATGTTATAAAGGCGTTCATGGCTATCACGCAATCTTTACCGCCTCTCCTGTACCCAAAATGTTGCCAAATTTCTAATACTCACTTTATAGATATAGCAAAACGTCACCAACTCAATAATACCCGAAGCGATTATTTACTGATTCGGGTATTATAAATACCTTAATTGCTATTTCAGCCCCCCCCTCAAAAAGGAACGAAACATGCGATCTCCTCACATAATAAAGCATCAGCTTATTTTAGGCATCTTCTCTTTTGTGGGCTTTAACATCGTTGCCGCAAAACCGGCATCACTATCTGACACCCTAACGCTAGATGTTCCTATTATTCAATATCAAGGCCAATACCTATGGGCAAAGTTTAACTATATAGCCAACACAAAAGGCGACTTTAGTTTAAGTGGCTATGGCACCTTATCCCCTGCATCAATCCCACCGCAATTTTTCAATTTAACAACAGTTACCGATGGCGCAGCACCGAGAATAGTCGATATTAAAACAACGGAAGCACGACTTACTTTTACATCCAAAATCCCTCTGGCCTGTTCAGTCATTTATGGCGCATCACCCACATTTGGTGCCGTTGCCACTGATCCGAACATGAACGGAGGAGCCATTATTGAGCATAACCCTATTTTATCTAATTTAACCGCAAATACACGCTATTACTACCGAGTACAAGGCGTTGATGCACAAGGAAATGCCTATTGGGCACCGACAGCCAGCTTTACAACCGCCACAGCCACATTAGATAACAACCTACTTGCGCTCGCCAATGGCGCAAAAATCGTCGCCGTTAGCAGTAACTTTGCCGGAGTAGAAAATAATCAGCCTTGGGGGGCTAATAGTGCAATAGACGATTCCGTTCAATCTGCATGGTCTTCAGCAGGTGATGGCGATAATGCTTTTATTGAGATTGCATTGGCTCAAAGCAAACATATTGACACACTCAAAGTTTGGTCGCGTTCTATGAGCGACGGCAGCGCCAAAATTTTCAGTTTTACCATCACAATTGATAATGGTGAAGTTTTAGGCCCTTTTGAACTACCTAATACACAAGAAGCACATACCTTTACTTTAAATCGTAACACCTCTTCAATTCGCTTAGATGTCCTGTCTAGTAGTGGCGGCAATACAGGCTTAATACAAATTGCAGCCTATTAAATATAAGCAAATGCAACTCGACATTCTCAAACAAACTGCCATGAAAAAAATACTCCCTTTATTAGTTCTCCTTGCTCCGTTTTCTCTTCCTTGCCACGCCGATGCTAATTTTTCATTAGAAAACAACACACTCAGTATCCCCTACGCTTATTATCAAGATAATTTTTATGCATTGGAACTCTCTTTTTTACCCCCCGATAAATTAGCATTGAGCAGCGTGGCACCACAAACCGAACAATTTACCAGTAATGCCATCGTCCCTGTTTATGATGACTTAAGCCTACACTTATCCAGCCTTCGTTTTTTAGATCAGCAATATGCCGCCAACCTAACTTTTTTGGGCAATAACATATTCCAAATTCACAATATAACAGAAGTACTAGATGCCCCACCCGGCCGAAAAATTTTTCGAACCCAGCACTTTAGTGGCTCCGGCGTTTGCAACCAGTGCCATACCGATTTGCAAGACGCTCAAGGGCACGATGTTTCCATCGTGCCTGCTTGGAATGCAAGTATGATGGCAAATGCTAGCCGTGACCCATTTTGGCAAGCGCAATTAAAAAATGAGATTAACAGTACCCCGGAACAAAAAGAACTTATCCAAGACAAATGCACCCGCTGCCATGCTCCTATGGCAAATGAAGAATCCAAAAAACAGGGGCACGGTATTCAAGCCGTATTTGGCGAAGGTATGCTTAACCCCAAAAATCGTTACTATGACCTTGCTAAAGAAGGCGTTAGTTGTAGCTTATGCCACCAAATATCACCTGATGCTCCCTTTGGTACCGAGGCCGGTTTCTCTGGAAAATTTACGATTAAAACCTTTCCGACCAGCACTGAACGACTCATTTACGGCCCGTATAAAGATATCCTTACGCGCCCTATGCAAAATTTTGCCAACTTTACGCCTGTGTATAGTGAACATATCCAATCTTCTGAACTTTGTGCCAGTTGCCATGACTTAAGCACCCCTTACACGGATGAACACGGTAATGTTCTCAGTCAAGAGGACAATAAATTTCCTGAGCAAATGCCATATACCGAATGGTTGTACAGTGATTATGCTCAAACAGATAGTTGTCAGCAATGCCATATGCCGCGTGCTGACGGTGTTATTATCGCTAGTCGCCCGGCCAGCCTCAACACCAAAAGGGATAATTTTGCACAACACAACTTTTTAGGTAGCAACCGATTAATGCTATCCATACTACAAGATTACCGCCAAGTACTCGGCACACCGGTTGCTGATTTTGCTAGCAGCATATTAGATGCGGAGACTTTATTGAGTGAAGCGGCACAATTAACAATAAGCACCCCCACTTTGCAAAACAACACTCTAAATTTTAAGCTTAATATTAGCAGTAAAACGGGGCATAAATTGCCCTCCGGTTATCCATCTCGCCGTGTTATCGTGCACGTTACGGTACGTGACTCACAAGGTCATATTGCATTCGAATCCGGTAAGGTCAACCATGATGGTAGCGTTAAAGAACTTGATTCCGACCAAGACAGAACGCAATTCGAACCACATTATCAAGTCATTGATTCACCCAAAAAAGTACAGGTTTATGAAGCCGTTATGTCAGATTATCAAGATAATATAACCTTTACACTACTACGTGCAAAAAGTTATATAAAAGATAATCGCTTACTACCTAACGGCTTTGATAAAAATACGGTACCGACAAAAATTCAAGTACAAGGAGCTGCGAGCAACGACCCAAACTTTATAGGAGGAAGTGATGTCATTGAATTTAACATTAGTCATTTGACCACCGAACAATATACTATCGAAGCAGAATTAATTTACCAAACCTTAGGCTATGCTTTTGCCCAAGATCTATTTGCCGATACCTCAGTTGAGGTCGCGCGTTTTAAACAAATGTTTAATGCTTCTTCACTAAAATCCACACTGATGACTCGTGCCAATGCTAATGTATCTAAATAATAGGGCTTAGTCAGAGTAGCTTAGGGGGTTTTAATTATAAGGCTTCATTGTCTAGCAATTGCTTACTCTCACTTTTTAGTAACACGTTGCTCCAACCATAAGCGTATTCTTTTGTCACAAGCAATAACCAGATGAATGCTTAACCCTACTGCAGAAATATGCAACCAGTCGCTTAGGCTAATAGGTGCTGTATGAAATAATTTATTCATTATCGGAAGGTAAGTTAATACCAAACTAGCAACCATCATTGCAGCAATTCCTAGCCAAACCCATATATTACTAAACAAACCTAAACTAAACATAGATAATCGTAATGAACGACAGTTTAGTAAATAGAAGGACTCACCTACGGCAAAAACATTCACAGCAATGGTGCGCGCTTGCTCTTCACTCGCTCCATGCTGAAGTGCCCACTCAAATAAACTGAAAGAGCCTACCAGCAACATCAAGCCAACTAAAAAAATACGAAATATTAGCTCTCCATTCAAAATGGGTGCAGCGCTAGAGCGCGGAGGCTTAGTCATAAGGCCAGGCTCACGAGGTTCAAAAGCCAAAGTCAGCCCCAAAAATAATGCAGCAGTCATATTAATCCATAGTGCCTGAACAGGGAGTACAGGTAATATTTCCCCCATCAGCACAGCAACAATAATGACTAATCCTTCACCTAAGTTAGTCGCTAATATAAAACTGATAAACTTTATCAAGTTATCTAATACACTACGACCTTCCTCTACAGCAGCTTCAATGGTAGCAAAATTATCATCCGTCAACACCATATCGGCGGCTTCCTTGGCAACTTCAGTACCGGTAATGCCCATTGCTATACCTATATCGGCCTTACGTACAGCAGGCGCATCATTAACACCATCACCTGTCATCGCAGTCACTGCACCACCCGCTTGCAAGGCTTCAACCAAGCGCAATTTTTGCTTGGGAGTGACTCGTGCAAAAACAGATGCAACCTTCACGGCTTGAATTAACTCGACATCAAGCATCACATCCAGTTCTTTCCCCGTATAGACACCTTTTATTTTCCCAGTCGGCAATACTTTATTTAATCCTATTTTCTCAGCAATGGCACTAGCTGTTACCACATGATCTCCGGTAATCATTTTGACCTGCACCCCCGCTGCTTGACAAGCCGCTATTGCTAAAATAGCTTCTTCACGGGGTGGGTCAATCATGGCTTGTAAACCAATGAACTCCATTCCATTAGCAACGCTATCATGATCAATGCACTGAGTACTTTCAGGAACATTCAATCGCGCAAAAGCCAAAATACGTAAACCTTGAGCCGCCATAAGCTCTACTTGACTATTTATTTCTTCAGGATTTAGCGTAGAAAGAGAGCCATTTTTTACCAACAGCTTGTTGCAGCGTAATAATACACTTTCTACAGACCCTTTTAAGTAGATGACATTACCGTTTCCGGTCGTACCGGAATGCAAAGTTGCCATATACTGATATTGCGATTCAAAAGGAATGGCATCTAAGCGTGGTCTTTGTTTTAACAAGCTAACACTATCTAACTTAGCTTTTTGAGCAGAAACCAATAATGCACCTTCAGTAGGATCACCTACCACCACCCAAGCCTGATCACTTTGTTTTAATACCGCATCATTACACAACAAGCCCGCCTGCAAACACTCCAGAAAGCACGTTTTATCATTAACTTCAAATACTTGACCATTTAGAGTAAAGCCACCCTTAGGGGAATAACCAATACCTTGACTAATAAAAGTTTCCTTGCCTGCCCAAACTTGCTGTACTGTCATTTCATTACGCGTCAGAGTGCCTGTTTTATCTGAACAAATAACAGTTGTACTGCCTAAGGTTTCGACTGCCGGTAGATGTCGAATAATTGCATTACGCTTGGCCATTCTTGACACCCCTATTGCCAAGGTAATGGTCATTACCGCAGGTAATCCTTCAGGTATCATGGCAACAGACAAAGAAACACTAGCCATAAACAAACTTTCCCAAGATTCACCGTGCGATAACCCTACAAAAAACGTAAGGGCGGCCAGCCCCAGAATAGCAAATAGTAGAATATGACTAAATTTAGCTATCTTGCGTGTTAAAGGTGTTTCTAAGACTTCTGCACGACTGATTAATTCAGAAATACGACCGATTTCAGTATTATCTCCTGTTGCAACCACTACTCCCAACCCAGTGCCATAAGTCACTAAAGTTGTGGAATATACCATATTCGTTCGGTCGGTAAGTAAGGTTGTATTAGGCAGTGCCAAAGACTGTTTGCTGACAGGAACAGATTCGCCGGTTAATGCTGACTCATCAATTTGTAATTCACGACTATTTAAAAGACGTATATCAGCGGGCACTTTATCCCCTGATTGTAGTAATATTATGTCGCCCGGCACCAAATTTACAGCATCTATACGTTGCTTCTCACCTGAACGCAGTACTGTGGCTTCAGTTTTTAGCGCATGAATAAGTGCTGCCAACGCACTTAATGCCTTGCCTTCTTGCATAAACCCAATAATGGCATTCAACAAAACGACACCCAATATAACCCCAGCGGCCACCCAATCACCTAGATATATTTTGACACCGATTGCAACCAATAAAATATAAACAAGTACTTGATGAAATTGCAATAAAAAGCGTACTAATGCCCCTTTACCTTTTTTTAAGGTTAATGCATTAGCGCCAAACTTATTTCTACGCTCTTCACTATCCAGTTGACTCAGCCCTCTATCAGGGTGCACATTCAGCAAGTCAATAACCTCTGCTTCCGTAAGATGGTGCCAGTATTTATTTAAATGTGTCGGCATAATAATTCCTTAACTTAATATCACTGATGAAAAATAAGATACCCTACATCTCCATTATTTGCGCGGCAGCCCCCTGACTCGCATCAACATATGGTATCAGAACCAAGTCAACGCCCGCCTGCCTCAATTTCTTTGCCATACTTTCGCTATGGGCTGTCACAGCTATTTTCCCTTGAAAATTTTGCTCTCGTAAGCCATGCAACAAAGCGAGATTGACATGTACATCATCCGCTGTACTAACAACCCATTGAACGTGCTCCAAAGATAATGTGGCAATAAACTCCGGGTCTTCTGCATCGCCATAATATACTGGGTGAGCGTTATCATTTGCCTTATGAACCAAATCAGGATTAAAGTCTATCGCTTGCACCTGGTAATTATTGGCTCTCAGTATTTTAGCAATACCTGTTCCAAATCGCCCAAGACCAATGAGTATAATATCTGCCGAGGAATCTATTCCTACATGACTATGTTGCTGTTCTCTATAAGTTATTTTGCATTCAAAAATACTTAACCATGGAACTAACTTTTCATACAATAGGTGTGAATAAATAATCATATAGGTTGAAATGCTGATGGTAATCACACCTACCAGCGTAATCGTGCCAAGTACTTGCGAATCAATATGCCCTAATTGAACACCTAATGCCGCCAGAATTAATGAAAATTCACTGATTTGTGCGACCGTCAACCCTGCCAAAAAACCTGTGCGCTTTCGGTATCCCAAAAAACCCATAATCGTCATCACAATTAACGGGTTACCAATTAAGACAAACAAAGAAAAAATCAAGGCAGGCATTAATTGCTCATTAATCAGCGTCAAATCCATTTGCGCGCCTAAATCAATAAAGAAAAATAATAACAAAAAATCACGCAAACCGACCATACGCGCTGAAATCACATCTTTGTACGGCGAAGAAGCAATGGATATACCCGCCAAAAAAGCGCCAACTTCTTTGCTAAATCCCAGCATAACGCCAACCGTTGCCAACGACACTGCCCAAGCAATTGCAAACAATAACAATAATTCTTGTGATTTTGCCAACAGCCGCAACACTGTTGGTAATATATAGCGCATCAATATAAAAATCCCGACTAGCAAGCCCGCTCCATTTATTAAAACGCTTAGTACTTGTTGTTGCAGTGAACTTGTGTCGCCTTCTTGCCCTAAGGCTGTTAGAACAATCATCACCAATACCACTACGATATCTTGTACTATCAAAAAACCCAGAGCAATACGACCATGTAGTGCGTCAATCTCACGCTTATCAGAGAGCAACTTGACAATAATAATGGTACTGGAAAAAGTTAATGCAAGGGCTGTATAAATTGCACCACCTACACTGAGCCCTAAAACTCTAGCAATTAAAAAACCAAATACCGAGGTAAACAATACTTGCCCCAAGCCGGTTGCCAAAGCTACCGACCCCATATTACGAATAATATGCATATCCAGTTTTAAGCCTACAACAAAGAGCAACAAAGAAATGCCCAGTTTTGCTAATAAATCAATCTGACTATCTGTACTGACCATCTCTATACCTGAAGGGCCGACAAAGATTCCTAGTGCGATAAAAGAGACAATAAGCGGCTGCTTTAAGCGCATGCCAATCGCACCAAAAACGGCGGCTAAAAATAATAAAGCGGCTATTTCTGAAAAAATATCATTAAAAGCAAAATTCATTGGCTTAACCCCTTTTCAGCTTACTCGCTTAATTGACAAGTAGCTCCTCATTTCTAATCATGTGCTGCAAAATATTTTTTACTCAAAACTAACCCGCTAATCCCGCCCCAAAGGATTAAATATGAATTAAAAAAGAAGGTTAAAAATGTTGCATCTTTCACTCCCCTTAAAAAATCATAAATTTCATCCCAAAGCAGAACACCAATAAAGAGAATCAGAAACCAACGAAGTTTCTGCTCTACCTTTAAATAGAACACGCTTATGACACCGATAAATCCAGCAAAAAAATGATAAAAGTTATTCATGACCGCTTCTATCGTGAAAGAATCCAGTTTAATCGCTTTATCAGCAAAATAGTAAATAAACAACCCAATACAAAACACAAACCAAAATAAACGCACAACCACCTCCTAGTGTACAGTTCACCTGCATTTCATGCGCAGGTAACAAAATAAAAAACAATGTATGGCCAGTTAGCACTGTAGATAAAGCCTCCCGTACTCAGCGTTTATAAACACCTCTTAAACAAAAATTTACACCATATTTTCAAGTACACTACTGTCCATAATTTATTTTTTTTAATCCCGATACTTTGTTATTTAACCTACTATAAGTAGTGGGAATTCACCTCATAATACACTATACTTAACACGCAAGACACAGCCTTTTAGGTTTTCAGCGGCTCTAAAAAGAACTATTTCTTCATTACACCAAGTTATCAATATAACGATATGAGTTTACAAGATTTATTAGAAAATCAAGACTTTATTCAACAAGTGGGTTGGACTAAAGAACAGTATCAAGCAAACGACATTATCATAGACATCGGCACTCCAGGGCATGATGTTTTTTTGGTGCTATCGGGGCAATTGCATGTACGCACTATTTTAGAAGGACACACTAAACATGAAGAATTAGCCCGCGCAAGTGGATTAGCAAAATTGGCACCTGGAGATGTTTTTGGTGAACTGTCCATTTTTGATAGCGAGCCAAGAAGTGCACAAGTCATTGCAGTCTCTGATTGCGAACTTGCCAAAATTAATGGCCAGAAACTGATTCAATTTATGAATGCAAACCCTGCACAAGGCTACTCAATCATCCATGACTTTTTTATGAACTTATCAGCCGACTTACGCCAAAGCAACCTGCGCACGCAAACCATTCTACAATTATATCTTGCCGAGCAAAGTGATAACTAACCCCAAAAGTTCATGCAACACTGACACTTTAATTACTTGAACACCCCCAAAAGAGCGCGAACAACAAATGCTAAAAATAAAAATATTTTAAAACGCGTTATTTTTTAAGACCACGAAAATTGTTCATTGCCTAGCAATCGCGTAAAATCACCTACTCAGATTCACTTTACAGATTAAGACGCAATGAAAAAATACCTATTCTTCATCTTAACGGCTCTATTATTACCAGCCTGTTCAGATGATAAACCAACAACAACTCCCACACCGGTCACTTCCGCACAGGAAGCCACTCAAACTGCGGTTAAATCTCAGTCCTCAGGCAAAACATGGAATGGCTCTAACTTATCGGCAGCGACCATAAAACAAGTACAAGCAGACAAATACAACTATAGGCAATGCGTTTACAAAGAAGCGCAAAAACAAGGCTATCAAAAAATTGATTCCCGCGTTGCAACAGATGCCGTCATAAAACAATGCGAATCTACTTTAGCCAAAATCAGAACCACCTTTGTTAATGAAGGCGTTCCCGAAGTGATTACCGATCGTTTTTTGAAAAAAACACGTACCGACATGATGCGTAAAATTTTACAATCGCTTATGTTTGCAGAAGCCTCACGCAAGGCAGGAGCCATTCAATAACGCAAGCCGATACTTGGCTTTTTAGTAAATAACCCCATATTAATCGCACGCAAATAATGCTATCAGCCCTATTTAACAAATTAACCGGTTATTTACCCTTAACTCATCCCTAAATTTTATGATAGAAATTCCAATGAATTCCACCCAATTTAAAATAGATTTGGATTTATTTCCAACGACCTTTGATGCCATTCATGCCTATTTAGCGGCTACTGTTTTTGGACTGGCACTCACGGTTATCATTTTATTATTTGCTATGCTAATCAGCCTATTGCGACGCACTAAGCAATCAGTCGACAGCAAGCCAGACCAGCCGGAACAAGCTATTTCCATGCAAATTCCAACACGCGAAGAACCTGAAGTAAAGGTGGTCGAGAAAATTGTCGAAGTAGAAAAAATCGTTGAAGTGGAAAAAATCGTACAACAACCTGCCCCTGAACCCATCATTCTTAAAGAAGCAACACCTGATGCCGCCTTGCAATTATTAAGCCTACTACAAAAAGAAGCACGCTTAATTGATTTTCTACAAGAAAATATCAATGATTATAGTGATGCCGATGTCGGCGCGGCTGTTAGGGTCGTGCACACCGGCTGTAATAAAGCATTAAAAGAACACTTTACTTTATCCACTATTCGTACTGAAACCGAAGGCTCTAAAGTGACCCTACAAAAAGGTTTTAATGCGGCCGAAGTGCGCTTAATCGGCAATATTGTGGGAGAAGCCCCTTTTACAGGCACCTTAGTCCATAAAGGCTGGCAAGTCACCGACATTAAATTGCCAAAATTAACTGAAGGTCATAATGCCAATATAATCGCTGCTGCGGAGGTAGAGCTATGAAAAGCTTGTTTAGCGGAATGAATAAACTATCTGATAATAAAGATAACGAAGAAAATAAATCCAACTCATCGTCTCTGTTCGGCTCAAATAACCAAGATACAGATAACCATGCTAGCGATACCATTACCGAAGAAGCGGATTCTGTCAATTTGGAAATAGAAGAAAATAATATAGAAGCGGAGACGAACACAACTGATGATGCAGGCTTCAATGATGGTTCAGAAGAAGAGACACCGAGTCATGAATCCCATGCCATTGAGCAACCCTCTACCCCTGATCCTATTGATGGGCCACGTTACTCAATCGGAATTGACTTAGGTACAACGCACTGTGTTTTATCTTATGTTGATATATCTGACCCCGATGCGGATGAAATCATCCAGCATGTTTTAGATATTCCTCAGCTAAGCTCTCCTGGGGTAATAGAGGACTTAGCACAACTGCCATCTTTCTTATATATGGCACATGAGGCAGAAATAAACGACAATGAAACGGCACTCCCTTGGACAGCTAAACCCGACTACTTAGTGGGTGAAATTGCACGTAATTTAGGTGCAAAAACTCCCATACGCTTAGTGTCTAGTGCGAAAAGCTGGCTATGTCATGCCGGCGTTGATTGCAAATCGCCCATTTTACCTAACGAAGCGCCGGAAGAAGTTGAGCAAATATCGCCCTTTCAAGCAAGCAAGGCTTACTTAGAGCATTTATGTGCGGCTTGGGATAAACAATTCCCACACGATCCTATCAGCGATCAAGAAATTACCTTAACCGTCCCAGCGTCATTTGACCCTGCGGCACGAGAGTTAACCGCCGAAGCCGCACAAAATGTAGGCTTGGAAAATGCAATTCTCTTAGAAGAACCGCAAGCAGCCTTATACAGCTGGATTGAAAAAAGTGACGGCGACTGGCGGAACCATGTCAAGGTTGGCGATATTATTTTAGTTGTTGATGTCGGCGGCGGAACCACGGATTTATCCTTAATTGCTGTCACGCAAGAAGACGGTAATTTAGGACTGACTCGGATTGCGGTCGGCGATCACATCCTATTAGGCGGTGACAATATGGACTTGGCCTTAGCCTATACGCTAAAAGCCAAATTAGAAAAAGAAGGTGCTAAACGCCTAGAGCCTTGGCAGATTCAAGCTTTAACGCATGCCTGCCGCGCTGCTAAAGAAAAAATATTAGGTGATGACGATACCGCCGATAATATCCCTATCGTTGTTGCTAACCGCGGTTCCTCCCTTATCGGTGGCACATTACGGACAGAATTAACGCGCGAGGAAGTCAACACCGTCTTGCTACAAGGCTTTTTACCTGATGTTGACAGTGATGCACAGCCTATCAGCCGTGCGCGTGGCGGTCTAAGAACAACCGGTTTACCTTATGCACAAGATGCAGGCATTACAAGGCACTTAGCCGCCTTCTTAACACGCCAACTCAATGCAGTCGATGACCTAGATGATATTAACTTAGATGATAATGCCAGTTTTATTCACCCGACTGCCGTCTTATTTAATGGGGGCGTATTAAAAGCATCTCGCTTTGCCGATCAATTAATGCAGGTGCTCAACTCATGGCTAGACAATGAAAACGCACCTGAAGCACGCTTATTAACCGGCGTTGATTTAGACCTTGCCGTTGCACGTGGTGCAGCTTACTATGGCTTTGCACGTAAAGGCAAAGGGGTACGCATAAAAGGCGGTACTGCCGCCTCTTATTATGTCGGCGTAGAAAGCGCGATGCCGGCAGTACCGGGTATGCCGCCTGAAATTGAAGCATTATGTATTGCGCCTTTTGGTATGGAAGAAGGCACGCATGAAGAACTCCCTGATGATACCTTTGGCCTAGTCGTTGGCGAACCGGTGCGCTTTCGTTTCTTTGCATCAAAAACGCGCAGAGAAGACCAGGTTGGCACGCGCCTAGATTACTGGACCGATGAAGAGCTGGAAGAGTTGGATGAAATCGAAGTCACACTGGCTGAAGAAGACAGAAAAACCGGCGAAATCGTTCCCGTACATTTATCAGCTGCCGTCACAGAAATAGGTACTTTAGAATTGCATGCCATATCCAATCAAGATGATGATACACGCTGGAAAATCGAGTTTGATGTACGCACCGGCGAAGAGTAAGGGCTGT
>JALSIU010000267.1 GCA_026989715.1 Methylomonas sp. | reverse complement strand
CATTGGCATAACTGGAGTTATTAATAATGGGCGGTAATGGTCGCGTCTCGGCAACAGCCAAGCTGATACTGGCTGTTGCTAATATGAGGCTGAATAATTTTTGCATTATTTATATACCACTTCTACGCGACGATTAAGTGACAAAGCATGCTCGTCATGACCTGGCACAGCCGGTTTTTCTTCACCATAGCTAACAATATCCATCTGATTTTGCATCACACCAATTAATTGCAACATTTTAAAAACGGCTTTCGCTCTTTGCTCTCCTAAAGCGATATTATATTCACGTGTCCCCCGCTCATCAGAATGCCCTTCTAAGGTAATGCGCTGGTTGGGATTAGACATTAAATAATTCGCATGCGCTTCTAACACCGCAATAAACTCTTCTTTAACCAAACTACTATCATATTCAAAATAAATAGTACGTTTTGATAAAGGGCTGTTAGGGTCGGAAAACTCAGCACTTTGCATTAATTTTTCTACCGCACTCAGTGCCGGCTTATTATTCAAGTCTAATTCTGCAACAGTAGCAGAATCCATTTGATAACGATCACTTTCAGCACCATCAGCTTGAATGACGGGAGCGTCTTCATCTAAGCCCCCTATTTTATCAGAATCTGACGTACACCCCGTTACCATAACGGTAACACATAAGATAGCGATTGCCGTTTGCTTTAAATCCATATTCTTCACTCTTCAAATTAATAAAAGTACAGGTTTGTACATACTATTTTCTTTATAAAGGAGACCATGCAGGTTCACGCACTACACCCGCCGTATTTTTTATATCTTGCTTCGTTGTACCATCTGCGGCGACCATTGCCAAAATCTCTTTATCACCTTTGCGGCGTGCATAAATAATCGTTCTACCATTCGGCGCAAAACTAGGTGACTCATCTAATGTGCCATCTGTCAGCACTTGAGTACTGTGTGTTTTCAAATCCAAAATGGCAATACGATAATTTCCCTGCACACCTTGCACCATAGCAATAGAGCGGCCATCAGGCGAAAACGCTCCTCTAGCATTATAATCACCATCAAATGTGACGCGTTCTGCAACACCTTGCCCATCACTGGGTATTATATATAATTGCGGTCGCCGCCCTCTATCAGAGGTAAATAATATTTGCTTGCCATCCGGCGACCAAGCCGCCTCAGTATCAATTGCCCACGACCGAGTTAATTTTCTTAACGAGCGATTGGCCAAATTCATAATATAAATATCTGAATTACCATCCTTAGATAAAGTCAGAGCCATTTCTTTAGCATCCGGTGACCAAGCCGGTGCACCGTTAATACCTTTATATTTAGCAATACTGACGCGCTGACCAGTGGTTAAGGTTTGTATAAACACCTCGGAAACTTTATTTTCAAATGAAACATAAGCAATTTTATCTCCCTTAGGGGACCACGCAGGCGACATAATCGGCTCTTTCGATTGCGCGATTGCAATGGCATTTTCGCCATCATAGTCTGCAATATTTAAGTGATATTGCATTTGTTTATTTGCATCCAGCGTACTGGTTACATAAGCAATACGGGTAGTAAAATTGCCTGTAATCCCCATCACCTTTTCATAAATGACATTACTTAAATGATGTGCCGCCATCCGTAAAGAACTTGCCTCAACGGTGACTCTTAAGCCTTTAAGTTGCTCTTTTTTATACACATCAAATAAACTCATTTGTACATGATAGAGATTATTATCTTTTTTAATAAAACCAATAACTAAGTAATCTTGGCCAATGGCCGCCCAATTGCGAAACTTTACATGTGCCGCTCGACTAGGTTGAGTTAACATGTCAGTACGTGCCAGGCTCTTAAAGTAACCGCTGCCGGCTAAGTCATCACTAATAATTTGTGCGACATCAACCGGTAGCTGCTCGCCTAATGGAGCCGCAAACGCTGCCACGGCAATCTTATAGGCACTTTTTACGCCTTCCGTAATCTCAATGGTTAATTCAGCATGCAATACATGGCTATACGTAAGTATATTTAAGCCTAATAAAAAGACTGCTATGTTTTTTGTTAATTTAATCACTTTAAACTCTTTTATCATAAAATCATGTCATATTTAAGTAGAGGCATGGCAACTCGCTAATTAGGCGCGAAAACAAAGGTAAAACGTCTAAATTGTTTAAAAACCTGCGGGTCTGTCGGCACAGGCAACGGCGAAGCCTTATATACTGCACGCTCTGCAGAGGCATCAAAAATCTGATTACCGCTACTTTTGACGACAACCACTTGCATGACATCTCCCCCGGGAATTAAATCGACTCTAATGGTACACGCGAGTTTAGCGGATAAGGTACTCGGTTGATTCCAGTTTTGTTCTATTTTTCGCTTAATCAGAGCTTGCGCGTCTGCTGCCGCTTGTGCCGCCATTCTTGCATTTTCGGCGCGTATTTTATCCGCCGCGGCTTTTTGGGCGGCGGCGATTTTAAGCTGCTCTGCACGCTCACGCCGGCGACGCTCCTCGGCAATCTGTTGTTGCTTTGCCGCCGCAATACGTTCTTGCTCTCGCTTTTCTGTCTCGGCTTTACGTTTTGCGGCCGCGATGCGCTCTGCTTCTTTTTGACGCTGTTTTGCTAATAAGCGTTGTTTTTCCTCGGCTAAGCGTTGTTGCTTTATTTGTTGCTGTTTTTGCTTTTCTAAGGCAATTTTTTGTTTAAGTGCTTGTAACTTTTGTTGCTCTTTTCTGGCTATTTCCTGACGTTTAGCCGCCTGTTTTCGCGCCTCTTGCTCCGCTCGTTGCAAACGTAATTTCTGTTGTTGTATTTGTCTATTTAAAGCCGCTTGTTGTTTTTGTTGCAATAATTGTTTGGCGGCTTGCGCTTGCTTTAACTCTAAGGCTTTTTCTGTAACCAAATTCTCATCTAAAACTGAGGCTTTAATAATATCCGGCTCAATAAGCTGCTTTTTTATAACAGGGTGCGGCTTATCTGTTGTATTCAACGCAAATAGTCCTATTATCGCCAAATGTAGGCTTAAAGCGAGTATAAAAGATAACGTGTATTTAGGTAAATTATTCACGACCGGCCGATTCTGTCATTAAACCAACATGAGGGATCCCCGCATTTTTTAAAGCCGCCATCACGGTAACTACTTTACCATAGGCCACTTGCCGATCTCCGCGAATATACACTTGTGTGGTCGGTTTATTTTTACGAACGGCAGCCGTTAACAATAATAGTTCCTGCGCACCAACAGGCTCATCTGCTTCGCCATGACCTAAATCAATAAAATAGTGACCATTTTTATCAACGCTGATAATAATAGGGGGCGGCATATCGTCTTGCTCTATGACCTCTGCATGCGCTTGCGGTAAATCTACTTCCACCCCCGATTGAATCAAAGGGGCTGTAATCATAAAAATAATCAGCAACACTAAAGTGACATCAATATAAGGGACGACATTAATTTCAGCCATTGGTTTTCTACGGCGTTTCCGCTTCATCATGCTGTATAGGCCTGCCTTTGTAACAACACCACAAATTCCTCAGTAAATAATTCATAACGTGCCGTTAAGCGTTCAATCCGAGTTGTAAAACGATTATAAGCAACTACCGCCGGAATGGCGGCAAATAAACCAATGGCCGTCGCCACTAATGCCTCGGCAATACCAGGTGCTACTTGTGCCAAAGTCGCCTGTTTAGCCGCCGATAACGAGCGAAATGAATTCATAATGCCCCATACCGTACCAAATAAACCGACATAAGGACTTGTTGAACCCACGGTTGCCAAAAAAGGTAGGCTCTCATCGAGCTTGTCGATTTCTCGGGATAATTCTATTTGCATTGCACGTTGCGCATTCGCAACTTTTTCATTTGCTTGTACCCCTGCCACATTATGCATACGCGAAAATTCTTTATACCCTGCAATAAATATTTTTTCTAGGCCTTGCAATGGCACTTCGGTTTCGGTAATTTCTTGATACAAACTCGCTAAATCACCTCCTGACCAGAATTTGGTTTCAAACTGTTCAGTGTGTTGAAATGCAAGTTGCAATTCTTTACGTTTATTAAAAATAAACGTCCATGATATAACCGAGGCCACTAATAAAATGAACATAACCAGTTGTACTACTAAACTGGCTTCGGCAATTAAATGCAAAATAGAAAGGTCGTTATTCATTATCTAAGGCTTGCTTTAAAAAATCAGGGATTAATTTAGGGCGCATGGTTTTTGCATCTAAGCAGGC
This sequence comes from Methylomonas sp., assembly GCA_026989715.1. GTDB lineage: Bacteria > Pseudomonadota > Gammaproteobacteria > Methylococcales > Methylomonadaceae > Methyloprofundus. The sequence continues at coordinate 8,984 of JALSIU010000267.1, read as the reverse complement.
AATCCGTACAGTAGCTGTACTTAAGGTCACATCTGCCCGCGTTATTTCTTGTACAAATGTTAAACTGGCACTCCTGACTAAACTTAGGCCGGCGGTAACATAAATCAAGTCATTAAACTTTGCCGCTTGCAAATAATCTACCTGTACCGAGCGTACGACAAAAATAATGGATTGTTCAGCAATTAACTTATCTTGTTCAAATCCCATATCACGTAACATTTCAGTCCGCGCACGTTCGTAAAATTTTAAATAATTTGCATAAAAAACAACGCCACCGGCATCAGTATCTTCATAATAAACCCGAATCGGCCAATTAAAAATCTTTTTCATCTTTAAAAATCTCCTTAATACGCAAAATGCATACGTGTTTACTCAGCATCATCCTGTTGCTCTAAAACTTTAGGGGTAGGCAAACCAAAGTGCTCATAAGTTTTTCCTGTGACCACACGCCCTCTTGGGGTACGCATAATAAAACCCTGTTGAATTAAATATGGCTCCAAAACATCTTCAATCGTCCCTCTTTCTTCGCTAATGGCAGCAGCTAAGGTATCTAACCCCACAGGGCCACCTGAAAAATTATGCATAATGGTTTGCAATAAGCGTCTATCTAGCTCATCAAAACCGCAATGATCGACCTTCAACATACTTAAAGCTTGCTGCGCAATGGCTTGCGTAATATTGCCATCGGCTTTTACTTCTGCATAATCACGTACTCTGCGTAATAAACGATTAGCAATACGAGGGGTTCCTCGTGAACGTCCTGCAATTTCTTCAGCCCCTTGTGGAGCAATCTGAATATTTAATACGCCGGCAGAACGACTGACAACTTGGGTCAATTCTGCCACGGAATAAAATTGTAAGCGTTGAATAATGCCAAACCTATCACGCAATGGCGAGGTTAATAAACCGGCGCGGGTTGTTGCGCCAATCAGCGTAAAAGGGGGTAAATCTAATTTAATAGACCTTGCCGCAGGCCCTTCACCAATCATAATATCAATTTGATAATCCTCCATCGCAGGATAGAGAATCTCTTCGACCATTGGGCTTAGGCGGTGGATTTCATCAATAAATAATACGTCATGCGCCTCTAAATTCGTCAATAGTGCCGCCAAATCACCGGCTTTATCCAAAACAGGACCGGATGTTTGACGTAAATTAACATGCATTTCAGCCGCAATAATATTAGCTAAGGTGGTTTTACCTAAACCGGGTGGCCCAAATATCAAGACATGATCCAATGCCTCTTTACGTGCCGTTGCCGCTTGAATAAACACATCCATTTGATCACATAAGGCTTGCTGACCTATATAGTCCTGTAAGGTTTTAGGGCGAATGGCTCGGTCTTGTCGCTCTTCGTCAGTTTGCCCCTGGGCACTGATAACTCTATCGGTTTCTATCATGAGATATTATTTAAGCCTATACCCTTATCACTTGCAAAGTTGCATAACACATTAAGGGCAGAGCATTTTATTCATACTCAGTCCTTAAATTTCCACAAACTACTTAGTTTTCCCTTGTAAAGCCAAGCGAATAATTTCTTCACAACTTTTATCTTCTTGCGCAATATGCTGTACCATTTTACCGGCCTCAGCATCTTTATAGCCTAGCGCACATAAAGCACTAATGGCTTCTTGCTTGGCATAACTTTTAGGGGCGCTATCTCCCGTACCCGGTACTGAGCCGGCATCTGCCCCTGCCTCATCAAATTTAGGTAGTTTATCGCGCATTTCAATGATTAATCGCTCCGCCGTTTTTTTACCCACCCCCGGTAAACGAACTAATGTTGCCGTATCATTATCCATAATGCAACGCTGAAACTCATCGATGCTCTGTCCTGATAGAATGGTGAGCGCCAATTTTGGACCAACGCCATTAACTTTAATCAAGGTGCGAAACATCACCCTATCCGCCTCAGTGGAAAAACCGAATAAAATATGTGCATCATCACGAATAACCAAGTGCGTATGCAACATCACACTCTCACCGACAGCCGGTAAACCATAAAATGTGGTCATAGGTGCTTCAAGCTCATAACCGACACCTTGCACATCGAGTACTAAGCATGGCGGCATTTTAGCTACGATTTTTCCGCGTAAAAAACCAATCAAGAGGCGACTCCTTTATTTAAACGACGCTGTGTTTGCTGGAAGTTGGAATGACATAAGCTAATGCCTAAGGCATCGCTGGCATCAATTTGCAATTCCCCTGTAATACCCAATAAAATTTTTACCATTTGTTGTACTTGTAATTTATCTGCCGAGCCTTTACCAACAACTGCTTGTTTTACTTGCCTTGCCGCATATTCAAATACCGGAATATCAAATAGTTGTACCGCACAAATCGCCGCTCCCCGAGCTTGGCCTAGTTTTAACGCAGAATCTGCATTTTTATGCATAAAAACCTGCTCAATAGCCATTTCGGTCGGTTGGTATGCTTCAACGACATCACTAATACCTGCAAAAATTTGTTTTAGGCGCATCGGAAAATCATCGCCTTTAATACGCAAACAGCCACTGGCTACATATTGATAGCCGGTAGCTGTTTCATCAATGACCCCAAAACCTGTTAATCGCGATCCGGGGTCTATCCCTAAAATTCTAGCCACGTATGTTTAAAGCGCGTCTACTTGCATCATGACTTCTGCACTAATATCAGCATTGGAATAAACGCTTTGCACATCATCAAGATCTTCCAATACATCCACTAAGCGCAATACCTTTTCGGCATCTTTTACATCAAGCTCCGTTTGTACATCAGCCAACATGGTGACTTCTGCATTGTCAGGTTCAAAACCGGCAGCAACCATCGCATCCTTTACATTTAAATAATCTTCGGCGCTGGTCATCACATCAACAGAGCCGTCATCATGAGTAATGACATCTTCTGCCCCTGCTTCCAAAGCCGCTTCCATCAAGGCATCTTCATCCACACTGCTTGCATAACTAATAATGCCTACTTTATTAAACATATAAGCAACAGAACCATCTGTTCCTAAGTTACCACCGGCTTTTGAAAACGCATGTCGTACTTCTGCGACCGTACGATTACGATTATCGGTCAAACAATCAACCAATATCGCTATCCCTCCAGGCCCATAACCTTCATAGCGTACTTCTTCATAGTTCACACCATCCATATTTCCTGTGGCTTTTTTGATGGTATTATCAACCGTATCACGCTTCATATTCGCGCCTAGGGCTTTGTCTATTGCAGAGCGTAAGCTAGGATTATTAGCAGGGTCACCACCATTTTTAGCGGCAACGGTAATCTCACGAATCAACTTGGTAAATAATTTACCGCGCTTCGCATCTTGACCTGCTTTACGATGTTTAATATTAGCCCATTTACTATGTCCTGCCATTTCGTCTCTCTATATTTTTAGTTTAAATTTATAAGCACGATTTTAGCATTATGCTTTCAAGTTATCGAATGAATCTAGTATTTTCGGGGAGTTGCTCGTACTTGCTACAATGAAATTGTGCGCTATTTTGTCAAAAACTTAAGCAATGATTAAAGCTCTGATTCCGGCTCCGGTAAATCATCGGCAGAACCTAATAAAATGGCAATCCAACGTGTCTCCTCATTTTGCTCTAAAATAATTTTTACAATCATGGTAAACGGGACAGACAATAACATGCCGACACTACCAAACACCCAGCCCCAAAATGTTAAGGATAAGAACACGACTAACGTCGATAATCCTAAACCTTTTCCCATAATACGAGGCTCCCATATATTACCTACCAGCGTGTTAACCAAAAAATAACCCAATATGACCAATAAGGTACTGTCTACGCCTAATTGTACCAATGTCAGCAGTATGGTGGGGATAGCTGCGATAATAGAGCCTATTGTGGGAACAAAGTTAAGCATAAACGCAATAACGCCCCATAAAATAGGAAAATCAACGCCCAATGCAGATAACCATAAGGTAATAAATACGCCCGTCACTAAGCTAGTAATGGCTTTAATGGCCAAATATTGATTAATACTGTTAATAATAGCTTGTGAATGCCGACTAATTTTTGAGTTACCAAAAGCAAATTGAAATTTTCTAGGCAACGCACGACTTTCAAACAGAATAAAAATAACCGTTAATAGAATCAAAAATATATCGGCAAAGGCATTACCTAAACTACTGATCAAGCTCCCTACAAAATGCATGGTTTTACCGGCATCAAATTCTTTAAAGGTGTCCATATTAAATGCTTGTTCAATACCATGAACTTGCAACCACTCAAATAAAAAACGGGTTTGGCGTTTGAGGTTATATTGATAAGCGGGTAACTGCTCAGAAAATTGATTCACGGAACTAACAACATACCCACCTAGCGTTCCAATAGTAATGAACAATACACACATAATTAATAATATTGCTAACGCAGAAGACACTCCTTTTTTATGTAGCCATGCCAATGGGGGCAAACAAATAACAGCGATAAAAATAGACAAAAACAAGGGGTTTAAGATGGGAGCCGCAGCCTTCATACTGGCAATAACAATACAAAACGCGGCGATGGTAACGAAAATATGATTTTGGGAATGAGGCATCTTACATCCATAAATGATAGAAGGCGATATATTGATACGGTGTACCACATTGGAATTTGTAGCAAACAGAGCAATATGACTTTACAGCTAATCTTAGTTGGTTTGTAGTGATAATTTTGCTACTCTACAAGTATTACTCTCTTTAACCTTTTATTTATTACGTTTATGGCAAAACTTAACTTTGCATTGCATCATGCAAGCCTTATGATTTCAGACTTAGAAGCCTCTGTTCGCTTTTATACCGAAGTAGTTGGTCTACAACAAGTTGAACGCCCTGATTTAGGCTTTCCCGGCGCATGGTTTCAACTCGGTGCAAACCAACAATTACATATCCTTAAACTCCATAATATTGATCCAACAGTCGGTCGGCCAGAACATGGCGGGCGTGATCGTCACGTAGCCTTAACAGTTGATCAATTTGAGGCAGTGCGTGATAGCTTAGATGCACATAAGGTTTTTTATTCTATGAGTAAATCAGGCAGAAAAGCCTTATTCTTTCGTGACCTTGATGCAAATGCAATTGAAATTATCGGGCGTGATTAATATTATAACCGCCTACCTTGCAAGATAATCAAAGTAGTATAAAAATATCGATAGGCTGAACTTATCAAAGTGATATAGGTAAGCTATATCCTATAGAAATCATACCACAACATGCATAAGGTTCTAATATGCTAAAAAATCTTCTGGATTACCAAATTATGGCATTATTAGGAGAAAGTATGCATGCGGAGATCTATAAAGCTCACCTAAAAAATGAACCTCAACACATGGTTGTTATCAAAAAAATCAAACCGCAGTTTTGTCATCAGGATTTACAAAATTATTTACAACAACAAATTAACCACCTGACTGAACTGCATTTACCGCACTGCATCATACCCATTGTAAAACACTTATCACACCAGCAACTCTGCTTAATTCAGCCTTGGGTTCCAGGAAAAACACTCACACAAACATTATCAGAGCAATCTAGCTTTGATTTAGACTACTTGTTAACCATCATATGCGCTATTGCTGCACAAATTGAAGAACGGCACCAAGCAGGCTTCATTCATAAAAGCATTAAACCAAGTAATATTCTTATATTGCCTGATGCAATAACCATACAGATTATTGATGATATTCGCATATTAGATATTAATCAGATTAGTCATTTTATTTATCAACATAGTTTTAAAACTCATACTTTACCCTATATTTCCCCCGAACAAACCGGCCGTATAAAACAAGATGTCAATTATTCAACGGATTTATATTCGCTGGGGATGGTTCTTTGCGAATGCTTAACAGGCAAAGCTCCTTTTCTATTTGATGATCCTTTAGCTATCATTCACTCACATCTTGCCGAACTCCCCTGTTCTATCGATTCAATCAATAAAAATATTCCAAAGATTATTGGTAAAATAGCCCGTATCCTTTTACAAAAAGCACCTGAAAAGCGTTATCAAACAGCCGCTGGCTTAATTTATGACTTAAATATTTGCTTACAGCAATGGCAAGAGAATCGACAGATAGATAAATTTACACTGAAACAAAAAGATTATAGCAATCGCATTACCATTCCATCATTATTAGTGGGAAGAGATGCACAAAAGCAACAGTTACTCCAAAAACATGCTGAATCATGTGCTGGTCATTTTCGGGCAGCTTTTATTTCCGGTTTATCAGGGATAGGTAAAACACGACTCATTCAAGAATTACAGTTGCCTATCGTGGCACACTCTGCTTATTTTACCTCAGGAAAATTTGACCAATTTAAAAAACATATCCCTTACAGCACCCTTATTCAAGCATGGTCTAATTTAGTAAAAACCTTTCTAACAGAAGATAAAGCACGCATTCACTATTGGCAGCGGCGCATCAGCAAGCAATTAGGCGAACAGGCACAACTCATTATTGACTTAGTACCTGAATTACAATTAATTATTGGCGAGCAACCGGAAGTAAAAGAATTACCACCGGTTGAATCACGCAACCGCTTTAATGATGTTGCCGGTAAATTCTTATCTTGTTTAGCTAGCCAAGAACACCCGCTGACTATTTTCATTGATGACTTACAGTGGTGTGATGGTGCAACCTTTGATTTTTTAGAGCGAGTCTTTAATAACCATAATGACTATAAATATATCTATTTAATCGGCGCTTACCGCCATAATGAAGTTGATAAAAGCCACCGTTTAACTTATTTGATTCAAAAAGTCAAAACAGCCACCATTCCCTTAACTGAAATACAGCTTAAGGCATTAACAGTCAATGATGTTAATCAAATGACGGCTTATATTTTAAATACCTACCCTGCCCGTACAAAAGCATTATCTGAGCTGATTTACAATACCTCAGCCGGCAACCCACTTTTCGTGAATGAAAGTTTACGTTGGTTACATAATTACCGACATTTACACTTGAGTAATAATGGAGTCTGGACATGGGATAATATTCAATTATCTCATGCCGAAATCCCTAACTCGGCATTAGATTTATTTAAAGATAAAATTACTAAACTGACACCCAAAACACGCGATTTGTTGGCTATCGCAGCTTGTTTAGGAGCAAATTTTGCGGCACAAGAGCTAGCCTTAGTGGCAAAACTATCATTACCGGAGTTATATAAAATCTTAAATGAAGCCTTTGTTAATAATATTTTATTAAAAGAGCAAGAGCGTTTATTTTTCTTTCATGATCAAGTACAAGCCGCTGCAGAAAGCTTTATGAATACGCAGCAAAAACAACAAGTCCATAAAAAAATAGCACAGGCTCTTATTAAGACTATCCCTAATCATGCCGACTTAAGTAAGCTAAATAATATTTTTAGTATCGTCGAACATTTATTTGCTAGCCGCACCGAACAGCAAAGTGCTATTGACCGAAAACAGGAAGCTGAATTTAATTATTATGCAGGTATTGCTGCTATGCATGCTTTAGCCATGGAAAATGCCAATTTCTTTTTTAGGCAAAGTCAGTTGCTATTTCCAGACCCTGATTGGAATAAACACTATCAATTTTTATTTAAATTATATAAATATTTGGCAAGAACTGAGATGGCTCTAGGCAACCAGCCTGCTTCAGAAAAAATTTTAAATACTTTAATCGCTGAATCAAAAAATGATTTAGATCGTATTGACTGCTTATACGAACAGACGACAGGCTTATCTTCAATGGGAAATTTCACTGAAGCAATCAAACTAGGTAACCGTGGCTTAAGTTTTTTTGCGCGACAAATTCCCAATAATGACGCTATCGCTTTACAGCGTTCCGAGAAAATTATGCATGAAATTCATCATAATGAAGAAGATGTTTGGCAAGAAATACTCGATATTGTACCGTCCGGAAACCGAGCCACAAAAATTGAAACGGGTATTTATAGTGAATTGATTCCAGATTATTATCTTGCAGGCATGGTACCGCAACTGTATTTATCAGCCATCCAGTCAACACAAAACTGTTTAGCTGGGGGGGTGGATGAATCCGTTATCTATGGTTTTTCTATGGTCGGCTTATATTTACAACGCCAAGGCCAATATAGCATGTCTTTTCGTTATGAAGATTTAGGCTTGGCCTTAGCCGAAAGATACCCCGACACCTTTGGAGCAACTAAAGGCATTAATGGTATTTTATGGACAAATATGCACAACCGACGTGACTCTGAGTATATTATTGACCAATGTCGTGCCAATATACATCGTGGTAAAAATTGCGGTGATTTATATAATGCGGGCCTATCATATGGACCTTATATTTGGCACCTAATTCATCAAGGATCTGATTTAGAAAGCATTTCCGCTATCGCAACAGAATGCATTCAATTTTCTAAAAAGTTTAATTTATCCTTATCTCAGGGTTTAGCTGAAAGTGCCATTGCAGGCTGGGTGGACACAATGGTCACGGGAAAAGAGACTTACACAACCCAAGAATTGGCCAATAAAATTCAGAACTGGGATGATAAAAAACATGTGGTTTCAATTGGTGGCTACTACACCTTAAAAGGTATTAGTTGTCATTACCTAGGCAACTATGCTCAGGCATCCGCTTATTTAGAATTAGCAAAACCCTTTTTACGTGGCTTAAGTGATAATATTCTTAACCGATTATGGTATGTCTTTCGTTATGTTAATAGTTTACGATTGTATGCCGACACTGAAACGACGATGCCCACAAAAGAGCAAGCCATCATTACAGATTGTATGGACAAAGTAAGCACTTGGGCGACATTAGGACCTATATTAAAACCTTATTTGGCCTTTATGCAGATGGAGCATATGTTTATGAGCCATCATTTTAGTGACACTCGCCATTTATGCTTAGATGCAATCGACACAGCAGAGGAAATGAATTTTGTGTTGTTAGCGGCTTATCTTGCCGAACGCTTGGCGCAATTATTATTGGCACATCAGCATTCTCAAGCAGATTATTTTTTTAAACAAGCATTAACA
>JALSIU010000266.1 GCA_026989715.1 Methylomonas sp. | reverse complement strand
AAATAATGGTGCTGATGAGGGCGATATTCTAGATATGTCAGTAGCTATTGGTTATCGTTGGCAATTACCTGTTAAACCACAGCAACCTTACCCTAATATTGAATTACGCCCACAAGTAGGATTAAGTTATCATTCACAGAATCTAAAAGTAGTTGATGGCTTCCAAACCATTCCTGCTCTCGGGGCATTCTCAGGCTTAGATACCAGCTATGATGCAACTTGGTTTGGACCATGGCTTGGTTTAGATAGCCATATTAATTTCAGTGATGCATTTACACTGTCATTTAATTTTGAATATCATTATATTGAGTATGATGCTAGTGCTAATTGGAACCTTAGGGCTGATTTTGCTCATCCGGAAAGTTTCACCCATGAAGCTAAAGGCTATGGCTTAGTTGGCTCAATTGCGAGCCAATTACGCTTAAATAATGACTTGTCGCTGAAACTTTCTATTGATTATCAAGATTGGCAAGCTCACCGTGATGGTGTTGATAAAACGTTTTTTTCAAACGGCTCATCACTCACAACTGGTTTCAACGGTGTGAATTGGCGTTCATTTGGTGCAAATATCGGCTTACTATATGAATTTTAGCCAGCTACGATTGCTACGTCCGATTGAGTGGCTTTTAGCTGTTTTATTGATCGTGGCACCACTGTACTTTCATCCCAACATTGGTGGTACTGGCTTTCGTATCCCAAATAATATTATCGTATGGGGTGTGGCAAGTAGCATCGGGTTTTATTCGCTTTATCATTTAGCTAAAAGCCAGTATTTTTATATCCCCCGCTATTTTTTATTAATTGCATTATTCCCAGTTTTGGCATTTTTTAGTGGCATGATTTCGGGGGTAGAAATAGCCGAACATTGGACCTTTCGTATTTTATATGTATGGGGTGGATTACTGTTTTTCTTTGGTCTTTTTCAATATCAATTAAAACAAGGTCAGCTGGATCGACTATTATTTATGATCGTAATTGCAGGTTTTTTGCATGCATTGGTTGGATTAAGTCAAATAATATGGGCTAAAAATATACCCTCATGGTTACCATATAACCCTAGCGGCATTCCGACGGGATTATTCCAACAAATTAATAACCAAGCGAGCTTTCAAGTCACTACTCTGATAGTCGCTTTTTGGCTAATAACACGACCCTTTATTCGAAAAGCACCACGCTGGCGATTTATTTTTATAGTGCTTGCTATTTGTTGTGCTACGTTTGTAGTGAGTTATTCCGGTTCGCGTGTGGGGCTATTAGGTTTTGTATTGGCTTTACCGCTATTTATGATTAGCCGCTGGCATGTTGTTAAGCAAGATAAAAAGCGTTGGTATGTGATCATCATACTATTTGTGACCAGCTTGGCATCGGCAAACCTTATTGAAAGCAACCGTGGTTTAGCCAGTGCTCTGGAGAAAGCTACTGCCATTAATGCTGGCTATTCAGGTTCAACACGTTTGGGGATCTATACTATTGCATTTAACGTAATTAAAGAGGAGCCTGTTTTTGGGCACGGTATCGGTAGTTTTGTCCGAGTGTGGCAACTAGCCAAGCCTGATTTTTATGCCCAACATTCCAATGCCCAGTTACCGAATCAACGGGTATCTCACCCACATAATGAGACGGTTTTCTGGCTTGTTGAAGGCGGTGCCGTTGTAGGTGTAGGCTTGTTAGCAGTATTATTCGGCGTGATACTGACACTTATAAAACTACCCCATTCACGTCGTTATGCTTATGCGGCATTACTTATTCCTATTGCGTTACATACCCAAGTTGAGTTGCCATTTTATATTTCTGCAAGTCATTGGTTTGTGTTTTTGTTATTACTATTTGTCGTGCTGCAACCTAGCACACAGCGTTACCGTATTAATTTATCGAATGCGGCGATAAAAATGGTAAAAGTGGTAGCGGTATC
>JALSIU010000265.1 GCA_026989715.1 Methylomonas sp. | reverse complement strand
TGGTTTTTCCGATGCATCGTCACTTTTATGCAAGATAATCAATACAATCAAATCATCGGCATTATCGAGTTGCAATAAGGCTTCTTCTGCATCGGTTAAGGTAAAATTATAATGAATATTAAATACGCCGGGATGCGCCACCGAAAAGAGAACTTCTTCATGGTCTAGTGATTGCAGCCAATAAACGGTTGCACTGCCTTCTTGATGAAAAAATTTAAAACGGGTATCACTTTCAAAGCCGAGAAGCCCCTGTGGGAAAGTAATAATGGTGTCAGGGTCAACAGATTGTGTGCCCAAAAATTTTGATTTAATATCCATGATACGTGGCCTAGCCCTTTATTTATGAAAACGATAGGTTATCATTATAGGAGAGTTATGGAAATTTTTTTACCGTTGTAGGATGGGCAGAGTGTAGCGGCCATCAGGCCGTTAGGCGAAACCCACCAGCGGTGCACGGAAATATTTAATTTATCTTATTTAAAACATTATGATGCGCAAACGCTGCTTGCTTTTATCCTTTTTGACTTTTTTTACCACCACAGCCATGGCGGTGCAAAACATTAGCATTGTCAGTAGCCAGTGGTCGCCTTATGTCGATGCAAGCCTACCCGACAAAGGCTTGGCCTTTGCATTAGTCAATCAAGCCTTGCAACGCAAAGGCTATCGACCTCAATTACATATTGCAAGCTGGTCGCGCGCATTGGAAGGTGTGCAAATCGGGGTTTTTGATGCCACTTGTGCCATTTGGAAAACACCCGCGCGAGAACATGATTTACTTTTTAGCAAGCCTTATTTGCGCAATAAAATCAGTTTTATCAAAAAGAAAAGTTTATCACTAGACTATTCCCGTCTATCAGATTTAAAAGGCTTGATTATCGGCACTGTACGGGGCTATGCCTATAATGATGCTTTCGATCACAACCGCGGCCTGCTGAAAGTACCAAGTAATTTTATTATTCAAAACCTGCAAAAATTACACAGCGGCCAGATAGATCTGAGCTTGGGCGATGAACGCGCCATTCGTTATGCCTTGCAACAAGTCTTGCCGACACAAGCCGATAGCTTTAGCTTCGTGCAACCGGCCTTAACCTATAAAAAACTCTATCTTGCCGTCAGCAAGCACAATAAAAAGGCGCAAACGATTATTGATGATTTTAATCAAGCCATTAAGGATATGCAGCAAGATGGTAGTTACGATAAATTAGTGAGCCAATACCCTTATTGATTATGCAAATATATTTAATTTCCATCGGCCAAAAAATGCCGAGCTGGGTCAAACAAGGCTATGAAGAGTACGCCAAACGCATGCCAAGAGAGTGTAGTTTGGTGTTAAAGGAAATTCCGGCAGGGAAACGCGGTAAAAATAGCGATGTGCAACGTATTATCCGCGATGAAGGCGAGCGTATGTTGGCGGCCATTCCGAAAGGTTGCCATGTAGTAACCTTAGATGTGCCCGGCAAAGCGTGGACGACACCTGAACTAGCTCAGGCAATGCGTGGCTGGCTGGATGGCGGCCAAGATATTGCTTTATTGATTGGCGGCCCTGAAGGTTTGGCCGATGCCGCTAAACAATTGGCCAAACAGTCATGGAGCTTGTCTAATATGACCTTACCGCATCCGCTGGTACGCATTGTGGTTGCTGAGCAAATTTACCGTGCGTGGAGCATTCTTAATCATCACCCTTATCATCGTTAATGAACACACAACTTATTTTGGCTTCGGCCTCCCCGCGTAGAAGTGCATTATTAAATCAATTAGGCTTAGCGCATCGCGTCCATATCGCCTCCGTGGATGAAACCCCTCTGCCTAATGAGTTACCGGCGGATTATGTGACCCGCGTGGCACATGCCAAATCGCTGGCCGTGCAAAAGCAACTTAATTCACCACAGCAGGTCATATTAGCTGCCGATACTTCGGTCGTGATACA
>JALSIU010000264.1 GCA_026989715.1 Methylomonas sp. | reverse complement strand
TAATGAGCTTCCTATTGTTTATGCCAACTTAGTTGGCGGGCAAGACGAATTAATTTTTGATGGTGAGTCACTAGTTGTTGACCCTGCAGGACAGCTGATTTTTCAAGCACCGAGCTTTGAAGCAGGCGTATTCACGATTAATGTTCCCTTTAAAAAGTCGCCCAACGCGATAGCACCACGGACACAAAACAAGCTTGCCAATATTTATAATGCGCTCGTATTGGGTGTAAAAGATTACGTTAACAAAAATGGTTTCCCTGGTGTGATGTTAGGTTTATCAGGTGGTATTGATTCTGCTCTTACTATGGCTATTGCCGTTGATGCTTTGGGTGCTGAGAATGTCGAAGCGATTATGATGCCCTTTCGTTATACCGCCGACATTAGTAAACACGATGCTGCACAGCAAGCGAAAACGCAGGGCGTAAAATATCGTGAGATACCTATCGAACCTATTTTCAATAGCTTTACCGACGCGCTCTCAAAAGAATTTGATGGTATGGAAAATGATGTCACCGAAGAGAACCTACAAGCAAGATCACGTGGCGTAATCCTTATGGCAATGTCGAATAAGCTGGGTAAAATGCTTTTAGCAACAGGCAATAAAAGTGAAATGGCGGTGGGCTATGCAACACTTTATGGCGATATGGCAGGAGGCTATGCGCCGTTAAAAGATGTATTCAAGATTACGGTTTATGATTTAGCGCGCTATCGCAATAGCATTGGTGATGGTGATTTACTAACGGGCGAGTCTGCGTCATACAAGGAGATTATTCCAGATCGCGTTATTACACGCCCGCCATCAGCCGAGTTAGCACCTGACCAAGTAGACGAAGATTCTCTTCCTCCCTATGAAATCTTAGATGCAGTATTGAGAATGTTTATTGAAGAGTTTCAAAGCGTAGATGACATTGTCGAACAAGGTTATGAGCGCGACACGGTTAAACACGTGGCAAACTTAGTATTGTTGAGTGAATATAAACGTCGTCAATCCGCTCCTGGGGTTCGTATTACCAAACGTGCATTTGGAAAAGATAGACGCTACCCAATAACATCGCATTATCGTTGGCATCTTGATTAATCTCATGTATCCACACAACATTATTATGGCTATAAGAATACAAAACAGCGAAAAACAGGGGGGGTGGGCTGTCAATTATTATAAATTCATAGCCCACCCCCCCTGTTTTTCGCTGTTTTGTACAAAGGCATAGGAAAATATGTCTTTCTCAAGGAGCCAAGATCGTCGGTTAATTGTTATTTCAGGCAATCAGTCAGATTGTTTAGAGTACGCAATAAAAATCACAACAAATCTTGATTGTCTTTTACTGGCAGAGCAAAAAAAAGCACACACGTATCTAGGTCAAGAGTTTGATGCGGTAATCTTTGATTGTCATCCTAACCCGCAACAAAAAAACGGCTTTGATCCGAATGCTTTTGGTGCAATCACAGGCACGATTCGTGGCAATGGCTATCTGATTTTATTAAAGCCAAAAGATGATGCGAGTAATAGTTTGTTTCTAAAAAGGTTTTGGCGGATTGTTGATAATACTAAGCATCAGCTTATAGATAGCTCAAGCACTACAACGGTAGCACTGGAAACCTCGCAACAAATAAAAATTGAAACTAATGATCAAAATAATGCCGTTGTTAAAATTATTCATGTGGTCAAAGGGCATCGCCGCCGTCCGTTGGTGATCACGGCTGATCGAGGTCGTGGTAAATCAGCCGCATTAGGGATTGCGGCGGCAAAGTTGTTTGGAGAAGGTTATAAAAATATAATTGTATGTGCTCCCAGTAAAAAAACGGCCGCTATTATTTTTAAACACGCCTTGGCAATTAGCCCTGAATGCAGGCTCACTTTTTACTCTCCCGATGAATTACAAAAAAATAAACCAGTAGCAGATTTGGTCTTGATAGATGAGGCGGCAGCA
>JALSIU010000263.1 GCA_026989715.1 Methylomonas sp. | reverse complement strand
TGCCACACACATACTAATAGTATAAGGCTCTTGACCTGACGAACAAGCCGCTGACCAAATTTTGATAGCACCTTTTTTTTGCCGGCTGATTTCGGGCATGACTTCATATTGCAACGCCTGAAATTGAGCATCATCTCGAAACCAAAAAGTCTCATTGGTGGTCATGGCATCAATGACCTGTGTTTGCAATTGACTGACCGCGCCAACCCCAGAATTTAATTGCACTAATAATTCTGATAAAGAATTTAATTTATAAGCTTGCAAGATATTAAGTAAACGATTTTTAACTAAATATTGCTTATTATCGCCCATTTCGATACCACAGGACTTCCTGAGAAACACTTGAAATGCTTGATATTCTTGTGCAGTAATATTCATTATCAATAACAAATGTATATGATTTAAGTCAACACAACTTAGCCTCTCACTTATGAAAATCGCGTAAACGTCGCTGTACGGATTCTGCTAATGCATCCGGCTTAAATTTGGCAAGAAACTCATTCGCACCGACTTTTTCAATCATTGTCGAATTAAATACTCCACTTAAAGAAGTGTGCAAAATCAAATAAACATCTTTTAATTCAGGGTCTTCTTTTACTTTAGCAGCAAAAGTATAACCATCCATACGTGGCATTTCTACATCAGAAATAATCATCGTATAGTACTTAGCGACGTTAATACCTTCGGCTTTTAGCTGTGACACATGCTCCCAGGCTTCCAAACCATCTTGCAATACCGTACATTTTATCCCTATCTGCTCTAAAACACGTTTCACCTGGTTTCTGGCTACCGAAGAATCATCAACAATTAAGATATGATCATCCACATTGTCTGCCAACACATTATCCGCCAAAACTTCGGCCGAGGCCTCTTCGGCACCGCCCATTACTTCTTTCATTACTTTTTCGACATCAATGACTTCAATTAATTCATTTTCCAATTGCGTCACTGCCGTTAAATACCCTTCTCTTCCCGCTCCTTTTGGTGGTGCATTTACCTGATCCCAGCCGATATTAATAATCCTATCAACAGAGCTCACCATAAAACCTTGTACACTCCTATTATATTCGGTCACGATGACAAAATTATCCGACTCTCTATCAATAGGTAACATGCCAATGGCCATTGATAAATCCATCACCGGAATCGTTTTGCCGCGTAAATGTGCAACACCACAAATAACTGAATGCGCCTGTGGTATTTGCGTGAGTGCAGGACACTGAATAACCTCTTGTACCTTAAATACATTAATACCAAAGCGTTGCCGACCCGACAGCTTAAAAAGTAGCAATTCAAAACGGTTATGTCCCGCCAGCTTAGTCCGTTGGTCAACCCCATCTAAAATCCCAGCCATAACAACCTCTTAAATCAAAAAAATATGATACTCCGCACCACTACAAGCAGGCGAAAATAGACAACGCCAATAAATAATTCGTTTTACTGACATTATAACGACTCTGTTTTCTAATACTTTATTATTTTTTTGGCACTAATTATGCTTATTTACTTAGCAAGACACGTAAATAGGTCAAAGAAATGACACATATCACGCGACAAAAAATACTATCAACCGGTCTGAGCTTGCTTATCCTTAGCTCAGGCACTGTTTTGGCCAAAGAATATCAATCGCTCAACTCCATACAAAGCACTGTCACACAGTTTATTCAAGCCAATATTGACACCAGCCAAGATTATGAGATTACAGTCCATAAACTGGACAACAGGCTTAAACTGCCAAAATGCACGGTACCATTAGAAGCCTACAGCAATAATAAACGCTTTGATGCCGGCACATTATCCATTGGCATACGTTGTAATGGCACACAAAAATGGTCACTATTTAACTCAGCAAAACTGATGTTTTACCAACAAGTCTTAGTACTAAAACATAACCTAAAGCGCAACAGTGTTATTAGTGCGGGTAATGTTGCG
>JALSIU010000262.1 GCA_026989715.1 Methylomonas sp. | reverse complement strand
TTGTTTGGTATCTCGGCCGCCAATAAAAATACCTGTATTTTTTAGCCCTTTGGGACTACGTGAAAAGATAACATCTTGTACCAAGCCTTGTACTTCACTTGGTTCTACGTTGATATAAGGGATGGCCGATACCCAGCCTGCATCAACGGCCATATTGACATCAAATGGACTAAGATTTTTTGCTGTCGTCAGCATATGTAAGATAAAAGGTTTAGACATGATGATCCCTAAAAACTTTGGATTAATATTAAAATCAATCGCACCAGTATAAAATAAAAATATGCATAATGCACCGTATTAACAGATTGTTGTTTTCAATTTCCGGTAAAAGTGTATTATGACTGGCCGAATATCTAAGTTTTGGAGTTTATAGTAAATGCATAATGTCACTTTAATTAAAGGGGATGGTATTGGGCCATCCATTATGGAAGTTGCAGTAAAAATTATTGATGCGACCGGTGTTAAAATCAATTGGGAAGAAGCTGAGGCCGGTATGGCGGCTTATGATAAGTTTGGTACGCCCATTCCTGATGCAACATTGGAATCTATTGATAAAAATAGAGTCGCTTTTAAAGGGCCATTAACCACACCTGTTGGCAAAGGGTTTAGAAGCATTAATGTTGCACTACGCCAAAAATATGATTTATATGCAAATATTCGTCCTGCCAGGTCTTGGAAAGGCGCGCAGAGCAAATTTGAAGATATTGATATTGTTGTCGTTAGAGAAAATACGGAAGGGCTGTATATGGGCTTGGAGCATTTTCTAACGAGAGAGCAAGATGTAGCAGAAAGTTTAGCGGTTATTACGCGTAAAGGTTCAGAGCGTATTGTGGATTATGCTTTCAAATATGCACAAGACAATGGCCGTAAAAAAGTAACGGTTTGTCATAAGGCGAATATTTTAAAATATACATCAGGCCTATTTTTGGATGTGGCGCGTGAAGTTGCTGAGCGTTATCCTGATATTGAATTTGATGAAAAAATTATTGATGCGACTTGTATGCATATGGTGATGGATCCGCACCAATTTGATGTGGTGGTCACAACCAATATGTTCGGTGATATTTTGTCAGATTTAACGGCTGGTTTAGTCGGCGGCTTAGGCTTGATTCCTGGTGCTAATGTGGGTGATGATGCGGCACTATTTGAAGCGGTTCATGGTAGTGCGCCTGATATTGCCGGCAAAAATTTAGCTAATCCTGCGGCCGTTATTATGGCCGGCGTAATGATGTTGCATCATTTGGGTGAAACAGATGCGGCTAATCGTGTGCAGGCAGCATTGGAAAAAGTGATTGATGATAGTGAATTTGTCACACCGGATTTAAATCCAAATTCTACAGCCGGTACGATTGAAATGGGTGATGCCATTATTGCGGCACTTTAAGCTAAGGCATTTACATATTTTGGGTAAGCAAAAAATACCCTGTTAAGTAGATTGTACTGCGTGCCTTTTAGGCGCGTAGTGCAGTCCATCATTTTTGCGCATAAAATGATGGGTTTCGCAAAAAGATGTTCTATCCAAGCAATGCAGGCTATTGAAATGTCAGCCCCCACAAAAATAACCTGCCGGTAAACAAAACCAACGGAGATAGAATGACGCAGAAGAAAGCAGTACAAGAAGAATCACTGGAAAAGCAACTGTGGAAATCGGCTGACAAACTCAGAAAAAATATAGATGCCGCCGAATACAAGCATGTTGTTTTGGGGCTTATTTTTCTTAAATATATCTCCGATGCCTTTGAAGAACTATACGCCACATTAAAAGCGGGAGAAGGTGAATATGCGGGAGCCGATCCCGAAGACAAGGACGAATACAAAGCCGAAAATGTCTTTTTTGTGCCGCAAGATGCCCGCTGGACGCGCCTGCAAGCCCATGCCAAACAACCCACCATAGGCAAAACGGTTGATGAGGCAATGGATGCGATTGAAAAGGAAAACACCTCATTA
>JALSIU010000261.1 GCA_026989715.1 Methylomonas sp. | reverse complement strand
GCAGAAAATAACCCGGATGCCATTAAGAAAATTTATATAGACCCCGCGGTTGGTTTGTTAGATTTCCAAGCGCGTAAGATGGGGTTTGCATTGGGTTTGGAAGCTTCGCAGATTAGTCATGCCGTAAAATTTATTACCGGTTGTTATCGAGCCATGCGTGAGTTAGATGCCAATATGTTAGAAATCAACCCATTGGTTGTGACTAAAACGGGTGAGTTGATTGCTTTAGATGCCAAAATGGGTTTTGATGATAATGCCTTATTTCGTCGTCAAAAAGTGGCAGAATTACGTGATAAAACTCAAGAAGACCCGCGTGAAATGGCTGCCGCTGATCGTGGTTTGAGCTATGTGGGTTTAGACGGAGATATTGGTTGTATGATTAATGGTGCCGGCTTAGCGATGGCGACTATGGATATGATTAAATTGGCAGGCGGAGAGCCGGCTAACTTTTTGGATGTCGGGGGCGGCGCGTCACCTGAGCGCACTGAAAAAGCATTCCGTTTAGTTTTGGCGGACGAAGGTGTTAAGGCTATGTTGGTCAATATCTTTGCGGGTATTAATCGTTGTGATTGGATTGCTGAAGGGGTTGTGCAGGCAGTTAAAAAAATTGACATGCAAATTCCATTGATTGTGCGTTTGTCCGGAACCAATGTTGAAGCAGGGCGTAAGATTATTGCCGACAGTGGTTTGCCGATTATTACGGCAACGACCTTGGCAGAAGCTGCTGAAAAAGCAGTGCAAGCACGTAATGAGCAAGTAGCAAAAGAAGGAGCGGCATAATGGCGATTTTAATTAATGAAACAACGCGCATTATTGTGCAAGGGTTTACCGGAAAAATCGGCACATTTCATGCGCAAGACATGATTAATTATGGTTCTAATGTTGTCGGGGGGGTAACGCCTGGAAAAGGGGGGCAAACGCACCTAGAGAAACCTGTTTTTAATACGGTAAGAGAAGCGGTGGAGCAAGCGGGTGCAGAAGCGAGCATTGTTTTTGTTCCGCCTGCTTTTGCAGCAGATTCGATTATGGAAGCGGCAGATGCCGGCATTAAATATTGTGTTTCGGTAACCGACGGCATCCCAACGCAAGATATGATGAAAGTAAAACAATATTTGCGTAAATTTCCTATTGAAGAGCGTATGGTACTGACAGGGCCTAATTGTGCAGGTACTATCAGTCCCGGAAAAGCCATGCTAGGCATTATGCCGGGACATATTTATAAAGAAGGCGTGGTTGGTGTCGTTGGGCGTTCCGGCACTTTAGGTTATGAAGCTGCTGATCAAATGAAGGAATTAGGCATTGGTATTTCCACGTCAGTGGGTATCGGTGGCGATCCCATTAATGGCAGTTCGCATCGTGATATTTTTGAAAAATTTGAACAAGATGATGCGACTAAAATTATTTTGATGATTGGTGAAATCGGAGGCGATCAAGAAGTTGAAGCGGGGCTTTATGCCAGCAAGCATATGAATAAGCCTATTGTCGCTTATATTGCGGGTTTAACTGCGCCTAAAGGTCGTCGCATGGGGCATGCTGGTGCGATTATTTCATCGAGTGGTGAAAGTGCTGCTGAAAAGGTTGCGATGTTACAAGACTTAGGGGTTACGATTGCGCCAACACCTTCTGCGATGGGGGAGACGATTGCTAAGGTATTAGCTAAGATGTAAGTTTCTTTTTATTGTCAGTTTAATTGAGCTTATACGTTGTATAAGCTATCAAAAACCGTATCCTTATTGTTATGGGGGTGCGGTTTTTTTTGTTATCTATCATCAAACAATTAGGATAAAATCATCTGACTTTAGGGTTTTAAGCTCGTTTAATCAGGGTGATTTCATATGCGCCAATTTCTAGTACTGTTCATATTATTACTTAATGCCTGTGCGCAAAATGATGTGAAGCCAACGGTAGATGTCGCTAAAAAGGAGGCGGCAAATAATGTCGTGCTGCA
>JALSIU010000260.1 GCA_026989715.1 Methylomonas sp. | reverse complement strand
GCCTTATCCGGTTACTGGTCTAGGCGGATCAATGATGAACATAGAATCATTTACAAGGTTGATTCTGTATCAATTCATATTGCTCAACTTAGGTATCACTACTAATCATCAATTGCACATAACGTTTTAGCTCAGCCGACCATTGGAGCGGCGTGAGGCTTGTGGCATTCGCCACAAACGAACGCCGCGGAAATGGGTCGGCTGTAGCGCCTTGTTAGAGCCGGGGCTACAAAAATGCTCAAGCGACTGAATGCACTGGCAGCCACGGGTGATTCGATTTTGATTTTATTGTTGAGCAAATCACTGCCCTTTCCTGCTGTTCTTCGACATTCAGATGATCACCTTATTTCAAACCAATGGCAATGATATTGCTCACCACTGAGCTTAAACTCCTGCGATGATTTTTACGACTTGTGCTGCCGCATAAGTTTGAACTGATGCGCTTATTTTTCTCTATTTTAAACCAATGACCATTGATACTGATCACCACTTAACTTTCACTCCTACGATGGTTTTAAATATTGGCACCATCACTTTAGCTTGGGATGAAGCTCTAAAATCTCTTGAGTTCGACTTGCCCTGTTTCGGTTTAACGTTTTTTTTAAGCCGTTGGCTCTAACGCCTTGCTCAGCGGCAGGCTAAAGTGGCGGCTTTTTGTGTAAAATGGAGCTTGCGACATACACAAAAAAAGGACGCTTTGGCCTGTCCGCTGGAGCTAATTGTTAGAGCATTATTTCTCGCTAAGGTAATAAAAACGATAGTCAGAACCATCATGCAACATAGTAAAATTAGATTTAATACTATCAGCAGGCATATTAGTTATTTGTAATTCTGGAAAAGAATTAAACCCCCATTCGTAATCATAACTAGCGGAATTAAAGCTGAATTGATACAAAGTATCTGGCTCACCAGATTTTCCTGTATATAAGCGATAGGCAGCACCGTCATGAAGCATTGCCCATCTATCAAGATTAGCATCAGTTGGTACCATGGTGATAAATAAAGTTTCTATTGAATTAAAGCCATACTCATAATCACTTGTCGCAGTATTAAAACCAAACTGGTACATAGTTGTATTATTATTTTCACGCTTTAAATAAAGTCGGTAAGTTGTGCCATCGTGCAGCATAGAAAAACTACTTGTGTCTGCATCTGTCGGCATACCAGTAATTTTTAGTTCAGATATAGAGTTAAAACCAAACTCATATTGCTGAGCGGAGGAGTTGTAGCCAAATTGATAGATTGTGTCACTACTACCCTGTTTGAAAAAATACAACCTATATGTTGTGCCATCATGAAGCATCGCGTAACGTGAAAAGTCAGTATCTGCCGGCGCATTTATGAATGGAATATTTGGAATTGAATTAAACCCAAATTCATACGCTCTCCCTCCAGCATAGGCTGCCTGATTTAATGATTTTGGTATGGCGGTGGTATTTTCATTTTCGGTGGGAGGTGAATCTGAGCCTCCACCACAGGCCGCTAAAGCAATGACACTTATTAGCAGAGATACTTTACCTAATACATTAATTTTCTCATTATTTTACCCTCTCTCTGGTTGTTGAATAACTTTGAAACAGTTTAATTTATAATTGTTTTGTTGCTCTAACGTCCGCAGTGAGCGGCAGGCCGTAGCGGCGTGAGGCTTGTGGCATTCAGCCACAAACGAAACGCTGCGGAGGACTGTCCGACTCTACTGCGCTTGTTAGGCCGCATTTATTTGTAACTTTTCCACTTCACGTAAATTTATATTTTTCTTTGCGTGCCATAGATTATAAGCATCCTGCATTGATAACCAACTTTCCGGAGAACGCCCCAGCGTTTTAGAAAGCCTCAGTGCCATTTCCGGGGATACGTTATTTTCACCTTTTATAAGACGGTTAAAGGTAGAAGGAGAAACCTTTAATTTCTCTGCAACCTTGCGCGAACTGATATCAAAAGGAGATAG
>JALSIU010000259.1 GCA_026989715.1 Methylomonas sp. | reverse complement strand
AGTTGCTACGCCAGTTGTTGAGGTAAAACCGGTTGCTTCGCCTGTTACTAAGGATGTGCCACTGGTTGCTAAGATTGCCGACGCTGTGGCTAGTACTGGTGTTGTATCGGGGAGACCGCCACATGCAACGCCCAGTGTGCGTTTATTTGCACGTGAATTAGGAGTTGATTTAAGTCAAATTAAGCAAGGGAGTGGCCGTAAAGGGCGTATTTTAAAAGACGATGTCAAAAGTTTTGTCAAACAAGTAATGACGACAGGTGCGGCACCTATACAAGGTGGCGCTGGGATACCACCTATTCCGGTTGTTGATTTTAGCAAATTTGGTGATATTGAAGAGTTGCCGCTGAGTAAAATTAAACGCCTGACCGGTCAAAGCATGAGTCGGGTTTGGTTAAATTTACCGATGGTCACTTATCATGACGAAGCCGATATTACGGAAATGGAGGCGTTTCGTAAGGCATTGAATGCTGATAAAGCGACTGATATTAAAGTAACGGGCTTGATTTTTATTGTCAAAGCTCTGGTCGCGGCAATGCAACAATTTCCTAATATAAATAGTTCTTTGTCGGCAGATGGAGAGTCTATTATTCTAAAAAAATATTTTAATATCGGCATTGCCGTAGATACGCCTAATGGTTTGGTCGTTCCTGTACTGAAAGATGTCGATAAAAAAGGCATTGCTGAGCTGACACGTGATTTAGCCGAGTTAAGTACTAAAGCACGTGAGGGTAAATTGTTACCGGATGATATGCGTGGTGGCTGTATGACAATTTCTAGCTTGGGCGGTATTGGGGGCAAGGCTTTTACACCCATTGTGAATGCGCCGGAAGTTGCTATTTTAGGTGTCACTCGCTCTGCTATGCAACCGGTATGGAATGGCGAGGAATTTGAGCCTAAGTTAATGCTACCATTAGATTTAACTTACGACCATCGTGTGATTGATGGTGCTGAAGGTGCGCGGTTTATGTCAACTTTAATTAAATACTTGGGCGATATTCGTCGCTTGTTACTGTAGGGAGTACGGATATGACGGATACGATACATGCGGAAGTCTTGGTTTTAGGCGGTGGCCCCGGTGGTTATACGGCTGCTTTTCGTGCCGCTGATTTAGGAAAGCAAGTGGTTTTGGTGGAAAAGTACCCCGTATTAGGCGGGGTTTGTTTAAATGTGGGCTGTATTCCTTCAAAGGCCTTATTGCACGTTGCACAATTAGTGCATGAGGCAGATGCGTTTGAAAGCCACGGGCTCAGCTTTGGCAAGCCTGAATTTGATTTGGATAAAATTCGCCAATGGAAGCAGGGCATTACTAATACCTTGACCGGTGGTTTAGCGCGTTTGGCAAAACAACGTAAAGTAACGGTTGTGCAAGGTTTAGGTAAGTTTACTACTGCCAATGCGCTGGAAGTGACGGGTGATGCAGGTACGCAAACGATTACGTTTGATAGTGCTATTATTGCTGCAGGTTCACAGGTTAATAAAATCCCTGTCTTTCCCAATGATGATCCACGTCTGATGGATTCGACTGATGCTTTGGAAATAGAAACTGTTCCTAAAAAGCTGCTTATTGTCGGTGGGGGGATTATCGGGCTAGAAATGGCAACGGTATATCATGCGCTGGGCTCTGAAATCAGCGTTGTCGAATTAATGGATCAGATTATTCCGGGCTGTGATAAAGATTTGGTGACCCCTTTACAACGCCGAATTAAAAAACAATACAAAAACATTTGGTTAAAAACAAAGGTACAAAGTATTGAGCCACAAGATGAAGGGCTGAAAGTCACATTTGCAGGGGATAACGCACCTGCTGCAGATATATTTGATAAAGTACTAGTTGCGATTGGTCGTAAGCCAAATGGCTTATTGATTGGTGCTGAAAATGCGGGGGTTAAGGTTGATGAGCGCGGTTTTATCGCGGTGGATAAGCAACAAAAAACGAATGTGCCGCATATTTTTGCC
>JALSIU010000258.1 GCA_026989715.1 Methylomonas sp. | reverse complement strand
TCTGCATGGCGGTGATATTAATCGTGCTTATCATTTAGAAGGTGTTGAAAAAAGTTATTTTGTTAAAATAAATCAAGCTGATTTATTAACGATGTTTGTTACAGAAGCATTGGCTTTACAAGAATTAGCACAAACACAAGTTATGCGAATTCCACAGCCGATTGTACATGGCATTGCGGGTGAAAATGCCTTTTTGGTATTGGAGTATATTGAATTAAAATCACTCACTCAGGCAACGGCACAGCAATTAGGTCAACAATTAGCCCAAGTTCACCGGCAATCACAACCCTATTTTGGGTGGCATCACGATAATTATATCGGTCATACGCCTCAAAAAAATACACAAACAGATGACTGGGTGGTATTTTGGAGGCAACAGCGTTTACAAGCGCAACTAAGTCTTGCTGCTAGTAAGGGATTTCATGGGAAAATTCAAGAAAAAGGTATGCATTTAGCTGAATTGCTCCCTGCTTTTTTTGTGGCTTATCAGCCTCAAGCATCCTTATTGCATGGGGATTTATGGGCTGGTAATGCGGCAGCTGATAGGGAAGGTCATGCCGTTATTTATGACCCTGCGGGGTATTATGGTGACCGAGAAGCAGATATTGCAATGACCGAACTATTTGGCGGATTTGGAACCTCATTTTATGAGGCTTATGCTGACGTTTGGCCTTTAGACCCTGGTTATAACACCCGAAAAACGCTCTATAATTTATACCATATTCTTAATCATTTGAATTTATTTGGCGGGGGGTATTTAGGTCAAGCAGAGGCAATGATGCAACAATTAATTGCTGAAGTAGAATAATTTATGTTTAAAAAAGCGTGAGGCTTAAATTAAGCCTCACCTCTTTAAATAGCAATTTTTATTTTTTAATTGCGTCTTTAATAGCACCCTCTAGTGTTGCAGAGGCGGCCGGTGTTTCTGTTTCTTTTGTTGCGAATACTTCAACTTGTGCACCATTGCGTAGTGCTTCAAGATATTCTGTGATTTTTTGACGTTGTACCATGGGCTCTAATTGACTTTTAACCGCTGCAAGTGGAGGCGGTGTTTGCTCTCTTGACTCTTCGCGGATAATGACATGCCAACCAAACTGTGTTTTAACAGGTGTTTTGGTGTACTTTCCATCTTCAAGGCTAGCGACTGCTTCAGAAAAAGGTGCAACCATTTGTTTAGGACCAAACCACCCTAAATCGCCTCCTTGTGTTTTAGAAGGGCCTGTTGATTTTGTTTTAGCAAGTTCAGCAAAATCAGCTCCTTTATCGAGTTCAGCAATAATGGCTTTTGCTTCTTCTTCTGTTTTCACTAAAATATGGCGTGCTTTAAACTCAATGCCACCACCAGAATTTTTGATTTGCTTATCATATTCTGCCTGAATATCAGCCTCTGTCACCGGGTTGGCTTTGATATAATCTTGGACGGCTGCTTGCGATAACAGAGTGTTCCGCATCATACGCATACGTTCAATAACTTCAGGCGATTGTTCAAGGTGTTTTGCTTTTGCTTCTTGAACTAATAATTCCCGTTTGATTAATTCATCAATCAACTTATCTTGTGGAATTTTTTGACCACGCGCTCTAGCACTCACTTCTCTGTTTAGTTCTTCAAGTGCTTTTTTGCTGATAAATTGACCATTGACACTGGCAACTGCATCCTCTTTTAAAATATTAGGAGCAGAGATAGTATTGGCATTTTGCTGACAACCTGCTAAAAATGCAGTACCGGCTAATAACAATGGGATTACTTTTAATTTCATAGAGTTCATTCCTTTAATTTGACTCGGAGGGTGTAAAAGCTTCAATACCTAAAGCGTGAATGTCTTGTTTCATTAAATCGCCTAAGGCCTTATAAATTAATTGATGTCGTTGTACTAAGGATTTGCCTGTAAATGCCTCTGCGACAATGCGCACATGATAATGACCACCGCCGCTTTGTGCTCCGGCATGCCCGGCATGAGCTTGGCTATTATCAGCTATTTCAATTTTTTGTGGGTTTAATGCGTCAGTCAGCCGTGTTTTAATGGAATCAATTATCATTAGGAAATACTTGTTTAAAAGGTTTAATCATAACAGATGCATAAACACCTGTTAACCAATAGGGGTCTTCGTTCGCCCAGTCTTTTGCCGCTTCTGCATTTTTAAATTCAGCAACAATCAGGCTACCGGAAAAACCGGGCTCCCCATTTTGCAGAGTGCTATTAATAGTAGGGTGAGGGCCTGCTAAGACTAGGCGGCCAGCGGCTTGCAAAGCTTCTAAGCGTTTTAAATGCTCAGGACGAGCCGCCATTCTTTTCTCTAGGCTGTTAGGTTTGTCCTCACAGCTTATTGCGTATAACATATTTATTTCTCAGACTCTTCAGGTTCGGGGTCAGGCAAGTATTTGTACATGCCAATGACTTGAAGTAATACAAAAATGGCCATTAATATGGGAACACCAAAGGTTTTAAATTCAACCCAGGTATCGGTGTCATAATTAAACATGACATATATATTGATAAATCCCACGCTAATAAAAAATAGTGCCCAAACCAAATTTAAAATGCTCCACGCTTTTGTAGGTAATTCTATATTAGCTCCCATCATTTTTTCCATAATGGTTTTTTTGCCAATAAAATGACTACCGATTAATACGCCGCCAAATAACCATTCAATAATAGTTAGTTTCCATTTGATAAATTGCTCATCTTGTAAATAGAGTGTAGCACCTCCCATTACTACCATCAGTCCTAATGTAACCCATTGCATCGTTTCAGCTTTACGATACCTTATGAGGCTATAAGCGACCTGAACAAAGGTTGCTGCAATAACGACGGCTGTTGCAACATATAAATCATAGGTCTTATAGGCAATAAAAAATAAGACAATGGGAAAGAAATCAAAAATTATTTTATTCATGAAAATTGATGTGGGGGGTTAAACAAAAAAATCAATACCTGAGACTGTCATCTCAATTTGTTGTTGTGATAATTGGTTAAAGGTGGAACTGTAAGCATTCAGTGCCTTACTGGTGCGAATATTTAATGTATTATCGCTTAGACTGGGTGTAGCAACAAGTTCTTGAGCTTGTTTTTGCACAATGGCCTTTGCAAATTGCGCGTTGCTAGAGGGGGGTGTCTCATCAAGGTTGCGTGTATTATTCGTTTTATCATCAGGTCTAACGACAGGAATAACAGGTAGCGAGGTTGACTGCCTAGAGCCGGCAGGTTCAATATAAAGTGACGAGCTATGTATTTTCACAACAAGGCCATGATAAAAAATGATGGCTAATTGTAGGTGTTTTTTATGATTTTGTACATGAAGCAATAAGGCTTTCTGCTAGAATAACTATTTTTTAGGAGGATTGATGGATACTAACACACAAACTGAACTTGAAGCCGCCGCCTTTAGACGCTTAGTGGCTCATTTTCAAACACATACTGAAGTACAAAATATAGACTTAATGAATTTGGCCGATTTTTGTCGTAATTGTTTGGCTAAGTGGTATATGGCTGCTGCAGAAGAAAGAGGCGAGCAGATGGACTATGAAGCGGCTCGTGAGTATATTTATGGTATGCCATATAGTGAGTGGAAAGATAAATTTCAATTAAAAGCAACGGCGGAACAGTTGGCTATTTTTGAAAGTAAAAAAGCGGCTAATAAAGAATAATTATCATGCAAGATACACAACTGGAAGCCATGTTTTCCGGCGTTATTGGTCAAGAATACGATACTTTAAAATTAATCTGTCCATTAGCGGCTAAGATGAGTCAGCTAGTAGGTGCATCGGTTGCCCAATATGCACAAGTAAAAGCAGAGCAAACTCTAAATGTTTTAGAGCTTGGTGGTGGTACGGGAATCACGACTTTAGCAATATTATTAGCGTCAGAGAATTTAAAGGTCTTATCGGTAGATAGCGAACCGACTATGCAAAATCAAGCAAAACAAAATTTACAAACCTGGGTAACACAAGGCCGCTTGCATTTTGCGGCTGAAGACGCATTAGCTGTATTAAAAAGAACGGCATCTGCAAGTGTTGATATTATTGCTTCTGCTTATACGGTACATAATTTTTTAGATAGCTACCGTGCCCAAGTGATACAAGAAATATTTCGGGTGCTGAAACCGGGGGGGCAATTTATTAATGGCGATCGCTATGGTTTAGATGATATTTCCGCACATACGCGTACTATTCAACATGAGGTCAGTGGTTATTTTAAAGCCTTGATTGCGGTGGACAAACTGGATGTACTGGAGCACTGGATTGTACATTTATTTTCAGATGAGTCTGAAAACCATGTAATGCGTGAAACATTCTCTTTGCAACAATTACAACAAACTGGATTTAAACAGGTCAATTTAACACATCGCTGTGAAGTCAATGCCTTGGTTGTAGCCATTAAATAAAAGCTTGTTTTAGAGATTAATTTTTAATACTTTAGCATTACGTAAGTGGTTATAGGTAGCTTGTAAACTGGCGGGTAGTTCATTAAAGTGGCTTTCTTGAAAGCCTCGCTCTATAAACCATTGCATCGTTTGTGTTGATAAGGCAAATAATTGTTGTAATGCGGCTTGCCGTGCTTTGCTAAACAGCTTTTCCAATAACTGAGTCCCGCGCGCACCTTTGCGGTACTCAGGATGGATTGCTAAACAAGCAATTAACCCGACA
Organism: Methylomonas sp.; assembly: GCA_026989715.1. Taxonomy (GTDB): domain Bacteria; phylum Pseudomonadota; class Gammaproteobacteria; order Methylococcales; family Methylomonadaceae; genus Methyloprofundus. The sequence continues at coordinate 8,854 of JALSIU010000258.1, read as the reverse complement.
TTGCTTTGCGGTATTTTATGCAATGCGGTACAACCAATAATTAAACCATCGCGTTCAATGACGAGATAGTCATGAATATTAATTTCTAAATGTTCTTCAGAACGCGCAATTAAGAAACCTTGTTGTTCAAGAGGCGTAATCAACTCCAGAATTCCCGGAATATCATTTAAAACAGCAGGGCGCAGTGTTTCAAAATCGGATGAACTAATAAGTGTACCGATGCCATCACGGCTAAATAATTCAATTAATAAGGCGCCATCAATTTTGCGATGCAATATATGCACACGACGTACGCCTGCTTTGCAACCTTGTATAGCTGACTGTAGGGCATGCTTAGTACTGATTGCTAATTTTTCTTGTTCGATAAATTTTTGAGCCTCTAGCGCGGTCATTTGTGCGATGGTTTGCCCCGTTCGTGCTGATTGGCAATTTTGTTCAGTCATCAGCACCAGCTTTTCGGCTTGTAATGCAATCGCTATTTCAGTCGCTACTTGTTCCGCGGATAAGTTAAATAACTCACCACTCGGTGAATAACCAACCGGTGAAATAAGAACGACATGACCTAAATTTAATTGCTCATCAATTGCCATATTATCCACTTTACGGATTTTTCCGGTAAAGTGAAAGTCTACACCATCGAGTACTCCTAATGGTTGTGCCGTCACAAAATTTCCTGATATCACTCTAATTTTTGCTCCCGCCATAGGCGAATTGGCAACGCCAAGCGAGAGTAAGGCTTCAATCTCAACACGCACTAAGCCAGCGGCGGTTTTAACGGCTTGCAGAGCGGCTTTATCAGTAATGCGTAAATCTTGGTGGAACTGTGAGGCGTGATGTTGTTTTTTGAGGTAATGGTCAATTTGTGGACGAATACCATGCACAAGAACCAGGCGAATGCCTAGGCTATTCAGTAATGCAAAATCATGAATCAGCTGGTGTAAGCCAGCATCTAAAATAGCTTCTCCTCCAAAATAAATAACAAAAGTGCGGTGGCGATGCGCATGTATGTAGGGGGATGACTCTCGAAACCAGTTAACGAATGCGCTGGAGTTTTGCATTAAAATAATTTTGATATAAAGCGAGGAGGGGGCTATGCCCCTCCTGGGCAAGCATTAATTATCGGTGACCGCACCTGTTGAAGCAGAACTAACTAACTTAGCATATTTAGCTAAAACCCCGCGTGTATATTTGGGCTCTGGTTGTTGCCATGTGGCTAAGCGTGCTTCAATCTCAGTAGCATCAACATGTAATGTCAATTCTCTGTTTTCGGCATCAATGGTGATTTTATCGCCATTATGAATAATGGCTAAAGTGCCACCAACATACGCTTCAGGGGTGATATGGCCCACAACAAAGCCATGTGTTCCGCCTGAGAAGCGGCCATCTGTAATCAATGCAACGTCTTTACCTAAGCCTTTTCCCATAATCGCAGAAGTAGGCGATAGCATTTCGCGCATACCAGGGCCTCCTTTAGGGCCTTCATAACGAATGACTATCACATCGCCTTTGACGATATCGCCCTTTAAAATACCTTGTAAGGCTTCTTCTTCAGCATCGTATACTTTTGCCGTACCGGTAAAACATAAACCTTCTTTACCTGTAATTTTTGCAACTGAGCCTTCGGTAGCCAAATTTCCGTGCAAAATAACCAAATGACTATCTTTTTTGATAGGTTTATCAAGTGGCAAAATCATATCTTGGTCAATAGGGTAGGGCGCAACATCCGCTAAATTTTCTGCCAATGTTTTTCCTGTCACAGTCAAACAGTCGCCATGTAATAAGCCTCTGTCTAGTAGTATTTTCATTAACGGCTGAATACCGCCAATTTCAATTAATTCAGCCATTTGATAGCGGCCGGAAGGTTTTAAATCAGCGACCATAGGCACATGAGCACCAATACGTGTAAAATCACTTAATTGAATATCTACTTTTGCGGCATTGGCCATAGCTAAAATATGTAATACTGCATTGGTTGAACCGCCTAACGCAATGACTACCGTAATGGCATTTTCAAATGCCTGTTTGGTCATGATGTCACTGGGTTTTATATCTTGTTTTAATAACTCTAAAACAGCGGCGCCGGCACGTTCACAATCTTTGCGCTTATCTTCAGAAATAGCTGCTTGTGCAGAGCTTCCGGGTAAACTCATTCCTAAGGCTTCAATAGCAGATGCCATCGTATTCGCTGTATACATCCCCCCGCAAGAACCAGCTCCGGGAATTGCTTTCGCTTCAATAGCGGCTAATTCTGCATCATCAATTTGGTTATTAGCGCGCGCCCCGACGGCTTCAAATACGGAAACGACATCTAATTTTTTTTCCTTATGGCAACCGGGTAAAATAGTACCACCATAAACAAATACTGCAGGACGGTTAAGACGTGATAAGGCAATCATGCATCCCGGCATATTTTTATCACAGCCACCAATCGCCACAACGCCATCAAAGCCTTGGCAACCGGTCACTGTTTCAATGGAATCTGCAATCACTTCCCGAGAAACTAAGGAGTATTTCATGCCTTCCGTTCCCATAGAAATACCATCAGAAATGGTAATCGTATTAAAAATGATGGCTTTACCATTTGCGGCATCAACACCCCGTGCCGCATCATCAGCCAATTTATTGATATGCATATTACACGGTGTCACCATACTCCATGTTGAAGCAATACCAATTTGAGGTTTTTTGAAATCTTCGTTACTAAAGCCAACAGCATGTAGCATCGCTCGACTAGGAGCGCGTTCCATGCCATCTACTACTTTGGAAGAAAAGGTACGGGTATTTTTATCGTTCGCCATGTGAGTTATGATTATTTAGTTAATATGTTGATATTTAAAAAGTATCCCAGTTACTCTGGTGTTTGCGTTGCCAGCTGATTTTAGGAATCAGTAAGCCAAAAATAATGCCGACAAAAGAGAGAATACCACCATACAAGAACCAGTCTTGGCTGGTACTGTCTTCGAGTGCTTGTTTTGCGCGTTTTAGTTGTTGTAACTCACGCTCAACAATCACAACCCGTTCTTGTAAATCACTATTTTGACGTTTTAATTGAATAGCATTGGAAGCCGTTTGGCGTAAGTTGCTTAAATCGGCACTTAGCTTATCGCGCTCTGCGGTTAAGCTGGCATTGCTTGATGCTGTTGTTGAATTGTTTTTTTGCAATGTATCGAGAGCCGCTTTAAGCCTATCATTTTCAGCCTGTAATAATTCCAGTTTTTTGTTGGCTTTATTGAGGTACCAACGACTAATCGGCTTTTTTAAGGTATATCGTGTCGGAATATAGCCTTCAACCCCTGATTTGGTGCGTACTTTACTATAACCAGTCTCTTTATCAGCTTCAATTAAAGTTAGTTGAGTGCCGCTTGGTAACATCTTTATAATTTTATGTGAACTGCTCGCACCACTACGTAAAGTAAATTTATGGTGATCAGTCACATAAACTGACTGTGCGTAAGCTATGTTACTACTGAATAAGGTGATTATTAAAAAATAAAACTGTTTCACTAAAAAGATCCTGATAAAAGCTATATTATGAGAGCAGTTTAACGAATTTACCTACACATTAGCAATTCCAATAGTGCTTTTTGTGCGTGTAAACGGTTTTCAGCTTCGTCAAAGATAACGCTTTGCTGGCCATCAATCACTTCTGCTGCCACTTCTTCACCGCGATGTGCCGGCAAGCAGTGCATAAATAATGCATCTGCGTTTGCATTATTCATAAGCTCTTCGGTCACTTGATAATCTTTAAATGCAATTTCACGCTGTTTTTGTTCTTCTTCTTGCCCCATGCTGGCCCAAACATCGGTAACCAGTAAATCTGAATTTTGTGCGGCCGCTAAAGCATTATCAAATAAATTGACTCGGCTCCCAGCCGATTTAAGTAAATGAGTATCAGGTAAATAACCTTCAGGGCTGGCAATATTTAATTTGAAATCTAAACGGATAGCCGCATTAATATAAGAATGACACATGTTATTGCCGTCACCAACCCACGTAACGGTCTTACCTTGAATATCACCACGATGCTCAAAGTAAGTCTGCATATCAGCCAATAATTGGCATGGGTGTAATAAATCTGTTAGACCATTGATGACAGGTACACTAGAGTATTTAGCAAATTCAGTGACCATTTTGTGCTCATGCGTGCGTAACATAATAGCATCGACCATGCTGGAAATGACTTTTGCACTATCACGAATGGGCTCTCCTCGCCCTAGTTGCGTATCACGTGGAGACAAAAAAATGGCACTACCACCAAAATGACTCATACCGGTTTCAAAAGAAATTCGGGTACGTGTAGAAGATTTTTCAAATACCATGGCCAAAACTTGACCCTTTAAAGGTTGAAAATCTGGGTTACGGTTATTTTTTAACTCGATAGCCCGTTGAATTAATTGACGCAATTCATCACTGCTTAAATCAAGTAGGCTAATAAAATGTTTAGGGTTCATAGCGAATAATTTATTATTTTTATTTTATGATACAAAATCAACAATAAGTGCTGATAGGGTATCGACTAGCAAAGTCATTTGTGCTTCTGTGATTACCAACGGTGGTAATAAACGAATACTGGTGTCTCCCGTTACATTAATCAATAGCCCGGCTGTTAAGGCTAAGGCAACCAATTCGGTACAAGGTTGGTCTAATTCAATCCCAATCATCATACCTTTATTACGCACTTCAACAAGGTGTGAGTTAGTACTTAATCGAGAAAGAAAGCCTTGCTTAAGCGTAGCACCTTTAACAATCGCCTGTCGGCATAAATTTTCCGTTTCAATCGTATTGATAACGGTTAAAGCTACACTGCAAGCTAATAAGTTTCCACCAAAGGTAGAGCCATGTTTACCGGCCGTTAAGAGTGTGGCCGCTTTTCCTTTAGCCATACAAGCGCCAATAGGAACGCCATTGCCTAATGCTTTTGCCAGTGTGCAAACATCAGGCGTGATAGCGTTATGCTGAAAAGCAAACCAAGCTCCTGTTCTGGCCATCCCTGTTTGTACTTCATCCAGCATCATTAACAGTTCATGCTGATTGCATAATGCACGTATATTGTTGAGATAGTCTGCATCAGGAATATTGACGCCTCCTTCACCTTGTATAGGCTCTACCAAGATCGCAACAATATCGGGGCGTGTTTCAATGGCTGATTCAATCGCTGCAATATCGTTAAATGGCACGCGTACAAAACCATCTAACAAAGGTGTAAATCCAGCTTGTACTTTTGGATTACCGGTGGCGGATAAGGTGGCCATAGTGCGGCCATGAAAACTTTGCTCCATCACTAAAATAGCGGGGGAATCTATATTTTTTTCATGACCATAAAGGCGTGCTATTTTGATGGCCGCTTCATTCGCTTCCGCGCCGGAATTAGCAAAAAAGACATTATCCATGCCACTCAGATTACAAAGCTTAGTCGCAAGCTGTTCTTGTTCTGCAATATGATAAAGATTAGACGTATGTAACAACTGTCGGCTTTGTGCGCAAATCGTTTCATGGATAGCAGGGTGGGCATGACCTAAATTGCAAACTGCAATGCCTGAGAGCGCATCCAGATAGCGTTTATTGTCTTTATCCCAAAGCCATGCACCTTCACCTTTGGTAAAGGTCACAGGTAGTCTTCCATAAGTGGGCATAATATGGCTGGTCATAATGGTGTCGGCACCTTTATATGGCAAAAGAGCACTTTAATATAAGGTCTTTTGAAAAAACCGACAATTATAGTTTTCTTATATTTAATGGGCAAGCAATAATTGTTGGGCGTATGTCTTTTGTTGTTACATAAATCCTGATAAAATTACTTGGTTTTTAAATATTTAGAGAAATAGAGTATGGATGTTGTAGAAAGAATAAAAGATCAATTGTCTAGTCATGCAGTTGTTTTGTATATGAAAGGCTCGCCCGATTTCCCGCAATGCGGTTTTTCTGGCCAAGTCATTCAAGTGTTGCAGGCTTGTCGTGCTAAATTCATGTATATTAATATTTTTGAGGATCAAGAGGTACGTGAAGCATTAAAAGAATACTCGCAATGGCCAACTTATCCGCAACTTTATATTAATGAAGAGTTAATCGGTGGTTGCGATATTATTATGGATTTGTATAACAGCGGTGAATTGCAGAAAAAATTAGCGGCCGTAGATTGTGTGTCGGAATAATTTATAAAACACAATACATCATTCCTGGTTTTGATAACCAGGAATGATGTTTTTTCTGGAAATGCTAATTAATGGGCTAGATATCAGATGCTAATTTTTCAGCATAGCCAATATAGCCTCGCGGGGTTAATTCAATTAGTGCTTGTTTAGCTTCCTCAGGGATATCCAGTGTTGCAATAAATGCCTGCATATCTGCACCGGTAATACGTTGCCCACGCGTTAATTCTTTTAATTTTTCATAAGGTTTTTCAACGCCATAACGGCGCATTACGGTTTGAACCGGCTCGGCTAATACTTCCCAATTAGCTTCTAAATCCGCTTCAATGGCATCACTATTAATTTGTAATTTAGAAATACCTTTTAAAGTGGCTTGAATTGCAATGCTGGTATGCGCAATACCTACGCCAATATTGCGTAATACGGTAGAGTCCGTTAAATCACGTTGCCAACGAGAAACGGGGAGCTTTTCAGCTAAATGATGGAATAAAGCATTCGCTAAACCAATATTGCCTTCAGAGTTTTCAAAATCAATTGGGTTAACTTTATGTGGCATAGTCGAAGAGCCAATTTCGCCGGCAATGGTTTTTTGTTTGAAATAGCCCTGTGCGATATATCCCCAAATATCCCGATCAAAATCTAATAAAATAGTATTAAAGCGTGATAAAGCATGAAAAAATTCAGCGATATAATCATGCGGTTCAATTTGTATGGTATAGGCATTCCAAAATAATCCTAGGGATTGGACAAACTGCTTAGAAAAATGTTGCCAATCTACTTCAGGATAAGCAACAGCATGTGCATTGTAATTACCCACTGCGCCATTGATTTTGCCCAATATTTCTACAGACTCAAATTGATCTTTTTGGCGCAACATGCGTGCCACTACATTGGCAAACTCTTTTCCGGTGGTGGTTGGGCTGGCTGACTGGCCATGTGTACGTGATAACATGGGTTGGCTGGCCATATCAGTTGCTAATGTTTTTAAGGCATCAATACAATCTGTGATTTGCGGCAAAATTGCAGTACGACCTTCTTTCAACATTAAAGCATATGATAAATTATTGATATCTTCAGACGTACAGGCAAAATGGATAAACTCATTCACTGCATTGAGTTCTGCATTATCTGCTATTTTTTCTTTTAAAAAATATTCAACTGCTTTGACATCATGGTTTGTCGTACTTTCTATTTCTTTAACACGCTGTGCATCCGTTTCTGAAAAGTCAGTGATGATATTATCTAGCAATTGATTGGCTGCACTGCTAAATTCAGGTACTTCCGTAATTTGCGGGTGATTAGCTAGGGCTTGCAACCAGCGCACTTCAACTTGTACACGAAAACGAATAAGGCCATATTCACTAAAAATAGGGCGTAAGGCTTCGACTTTATTCGCATAGCGACCGTCAATAGGAGAAATAGCTGTAAGAGAAAAGTTGGACATAATTTTATATAAAATATGGAGTCTAAATAATGTTGTTCATTTTAACAAAACAATTGTGAGAATAGGGGGCAAAACAAGATTTTTTACAAAAAGGGCGCAGTAACCAACGAATTAACAACTGCGCCGTAAAAACCCTTATGTCTCAATGCTAATAAATTAGCAACAACAGCTACCACTATCATTACCATTATCTTTATGAGCAGTGCCTTTCGTTTTTTCGACAGAACGTAAAGTACCTGGGTCAAAATCCCAATTTGTTGCTGTTATATCCGTATTAGGCGCAATCCCTATAAAATCATCGCCATAACTTCCACCCGTTAGCAAATCATACATTTTATCTGAAACAGCCATGCGCATGCCTTTAAAGTAAACATACCCTTCATCATCATAGACTTCGGCATACGGCCCACGGTAAATAACAGCATGCCCTTTATCTAATGCCGTTTCTTGCTCGGGTTTTATGGCGGTAATCGTTACGGAACGAAACTCGATACCTTCAACAACCTGCCAAGGCTTACTTTCCCATTTATCATAAGCAACAGCGACAAAACCGGCTCTTACAAAGGCTTCTAAAAACTCATGCTCCTGCAAAGCACCTGAAATGCAGCCGCTCCATAAATGTTGATCTTTTTTCAAATGAGGCGGGACAAATTCATCACTGACAATATCTGAAATGGCAACACGTCCACCCGGCTTAGTGACACGAAATATTTCTTGCACCAATTGCTCTTTATCACTGTCATGTACTAAATTAAGTACGCAATTGGAGACCACTAAATCGACAGAATTATCTTTAATTAATGGCTTTTCAATACGTTGTTGTTCTTGCCAAGCACGTAAAGAGATAATATCTTGCGAATTATGGATAGGGTTGGCGGCAAGGTGTGCATCCAAAGCCTCTAAATCGAATGCTAAATCTTGAATTTGACCTTTTACAAATTCCACTCGGTTCGAGCCAATTTTTTCAGCCATTTCACCTTGATATTTACGTGCCAAAGCGAGCATATCATCGTTCATATCTACACCGATGACCTTACCTTGCTTGCCGACTAATTGAGCAGCTATATAACATATTTTGCCGGAACCAGAGCCTAAATCGAGAACGGTATCGCCTGCTTGTACATAACGCGACGGATCGCCACAACCATAGTCCTTTTCAATAATTTCTGGTGGTAAAATAGACAATAATTCTCGGTCATAATCAACAGGGCAACACAAATCAGCTTGTTGTGTTTCTGCCCCTTCTGAATAACGCTCAAAT
>JALSIU010000257.1 GCA_026989715.1 Methylomonas sp. | reverse complement strand
TGAGTGTAAACGTCTGGCAAAGCACACCTAGCTAATTTTTACATTCCAAGGTAACAGCTGTTCGATATCATAATCCTTGCGGCTAAGTTGCTCAAGGCAATAGGCGATATAATCGAATGGTATTAAGCCGTTGGCTTTAGCGGTTTCGATGATTGAGTATAACATGGCACTGGCATTTGCTCCCTTGGTGGTGTTACAGAATAACCAGTTTTTACGCCCAATAACAAACGGTTTTACGGCTCTTTCTGCTCTATTATTGTCAATATTGAGATGGCCATCATCAATATATCGAATGAGTTTATGCCATTGATTTTTACTGTAAACAATGGCTTTACCTAAGTGTGAACTGGGTACGATATTGGTTTTTTCTAACCAAGCATAAAATTTATCTAATATGGGTTTAGCTTGCGCTTGGCGTATTTGATATTTTTCATCGCACGTTTTGTTTTTTATGCTGATTTCTAGGCGATAAAGTTTTTGAATAAAACTTAATGCCATATCCGCTTTGCCTGTTTTTCCTTTCGGTTGCGCTTTTTGCGCCTCAATAAATTTTCGCCGTGCGTGTGCCCAACAACCCACTAAGGTGGCGGTTGTTTTCTCATAACCAGCATAACCATCCACTTGCAGATAGCCAGTAAAATCCTTTAAATAATTGGCTACGCACAAACCTGCTCGGCTACCATGTTGATAGTCGTACAGTATAATGTTAGGGATAACACTTTTTGAGGGGGAATCTGTGCCTGTACAATACACCCACATATAGCTTTTGCTTTTATCTTCATTAATGACTTTGACTGGAGTTTCATCCGCGTGGATAACTTGTTGTGTAAGCAAAGTATTTTTTAGTTGCTGATAAAGTGGCTCAAATAAATGAGTACATTTCATCAGCCAATCACTCATGGTTTTTCGATTTAATTCAATGCCATATTGTTTGAATAAGCTTTCTTGGCGATAAAGTGGTAGTGCATATTGATATTTACTGGTGATGATTTGACTGAGTAATGTCGCTGTTGCAATACTTTTAGGGATAGGACTTGCTGGTAAAGGCGCTATTTTTATTTTAGTGGTGGTATTTTCTTGCTCACAGGTACGGCAACTGTATTTTAACCGTACATGTTCAATCACTTTGACTTGAGCAGGAATAAAATCCAGTTTTTCACTACGCTCTTCGCCCATTTGGTGTAACTCATTGCCACAACAATCACAGGTTTTATCATCAATATCGTGCACAATCACTTCACGGGGTAAATCTTTTGGCAGTTTTTGACGAATCGGTTTTTTCTTTACGGTTACCGTATTGGTCTCAGTCTCTTCGATAATATCTTCAGAAGAGTCAAGCGCTTTTTCAGCTTCGTTAAATAAATCACCTTGTGCGGGATGTGCTTCGCTACTCACGCCAAAACGCCGCTGTTGCGCGAGGCGAAACTGCTCTTCAAGGAACAGCAAACGCGCATCTTTTTCTGCTAATAGTCGCTCTAATTGCGCAATGCGTTGATGGAGTGTAGTCTCGGTAGTCATGCCGTTATTTTAACAAAAACAACCGCTAACTTGTTGGTTAATCTTAGATTATTTCGTGATCGTTAAACGTTACTTATGATCATAGGTTATAAGGCAACCGAGTCATAAGAAATGGCTTGATGACCAAGCACATCAAAACCATTTAACAGCCAATGCAGTTGCTGCTCGGTTAATTGGCATGTTTGCTCGTTAAGTTGTCGCGGCCATTTGAACTTGTCTTTTTCAAGTCGCTTATACCACAATGCAAAGCCCGTTTTATCCCAATAGAGGATTTTTAATTTATCGCGACCTTTATTGCAAAATACGTAAATACTGCCATCAAGTGGTGATAATGCCATTTGTTGTGTCAACAACAACTGAAAAGTGATCCACCCTAACAATTAAAAAATGATCCACTATTTTTTAAGGTTTTCCATTAAACCTGCTTGTTTCTTTTCTTTAATTCGATAACTATCTCCTTTAATTTGT
>JALSIU010000256.1 GCA_026989715.1 Methylomonas sp. | reverse complement strand
AAGTGTTTATCATCCTTAGCCTGTGAAACACGATTACTCACGATAGCAAAAGTCTCATCCGTTAGCCAAAATGCCATCGGTATTCTTAACCATGCTGACACTTTTGCAAGCTGTGGCATAAGTGAGGCGGCATAAAGCATATGGCGTAAATTCACGATAAAAACAGTCGCCAAAATAACAGGAAAAGCAGTGGCAGAAGCTAATAAAGCAATGGTCACAAATTGCGATGCGCCAGCAAAAACAAAAATAGACATTGCCATAACCAAGGCTTCAGACAAACCTTGGTTGATTGCTAGTGCACCATAAACCAAACCGAATGGAGCAGCAGCGATAATCAAGGGAGTGGTGTCACGAGCACCAAGTAAAAAAATTCGCGTTGAGAGGGACATAATTTAGAGCCATATTTTGATTTGTGGAAGTATAGCCTTGGCTTATGGAAAGATATTGTACAAAGCTGCGCTATCGTCTTTTAATTATTTGGCTAAACAAGAATATTGCTGAGGCAGAGATAACAATAGATGGCCCTGCAGGTGTATCCCATAAAAAGGAAGCCCCCAAGCCAAGAGCAACGGCAATCATGCCAATAATAACTGAAAATACTGCCATAGCTTCAGGTGAGCGAGAAAATTGTCGAGCAGCAGCTGCAGGGATGATTAATAAAGAGGTGATCAATAATGCACCAATAATTTTCATCGCAATGGCAACTAAAATGGCAATCAATAAAGTGTAAATGGCACTAATTAATGAAACATTTACACCCTCTACTCGTGCAAGTTCTTCATGCACGGTAAGCGATAATAGAGGTTTCCAAATAAAGCTAAGAACTGTTAAAACAGTAATAACGCCAATGGCAACAATAGCAAGGTCACTCCAACTAACACTGAGAATATCTCCAAATAATAAGCTGTCAATATCAACACGTACGCCTTCAACAAAGCTGATGAGTATTAAACCTAAGGACAGCGCGCTGTGCGCCATGATGCCAAGTAACGTATCACTACCTAATTGCTTTTGGCGTTGCGCGAGTATGAGCAAAACAGCGACTAAAATGGTTGAAACTAAGATGCCAATATTGATATTAATCGACAGCAAAAAGCCTAAAGCAACACCCAAAATAGCAGAATGCGAAAGTGTGTCGCCAAAATACGCCATGCGCCGCCAAATAATAAATACACCGAGAGGCCCAGATATTAAAACAACAGCCAGCCCTGCTAATAGGGCGCGGAGTAAAAAATCATCCATGCTTATGCCCTGACTCATGGCTGTGTTCACCGTGTTTGCACGTACCCACAACTACGCCACCGTCTAAATCGTGACAATGATTATGGTGATGAGTGTAAACAGCCAAACCTTCGCTCGGCAAACTACCAAATAGTCGTTGATATTCAGGATGATTACTAACGTCTTCTGGTTGCCCGCTACAACATATATGTTGATTCAAGCAGAGCACTTGATCGGTCTTTTGCATTACAAGATGTAAATCGTGTGAGATCATTAAAACGCCAAAACCATATTGGTCTTTGAGTTCAGATATTTTCTCATATAACTCTGCTTGCCCTAACACATCAACACCTTGGGCAGGTTCATCCAAAATGAGCAGTTCGGGTTTTTTAAGAAGTGCGCGCGCTAATAAAACACGCTGAAACTCACCGCCAGAAAGCGTTTTAATATCATGCTCAGCTAAATGTGCAACTCCAATCTCTTTGAGTACCGATAGCCCATTTTTTGCTGATGAGTTTTTGGCAAGCGCAATAAATCGCTTTACCGTTAACGGCATGAGATCATTAATACTAATTTTTTGCGGAACATAACCAATGCTTAGTTTGGGTTTTAACCAAATAGTCCCACTATCAATTTTTTGTAATCCTAGGAGGATGCGGATAAGTGTAGATTTTCCTGCTCCGTTAGGTCCAATCACCGTTAATATTTTCCCTGCTTGCAATTCGATACTGACATCGTGCAAGATTGACTTCTTATTCAGGCTTAAGTTG
>JALSIU010000255.1 GCA_026989715.1 Methylomonas sp. | reverse complement strand
GGCTGTCTATTGGCTATTAAGCCAGCAAGAGCGTACTGAGAAACATTTACATTCCTCATAGAGAAATATAATGACATCCATTGTTCATGTTCCACGTGTTGCCAGTGCTATACAGCTCAAGCAATCACCTTTATTTGCTGCTTTGCCTGAAGCATTGATACAAGAAATAGCACAGCACTTTCATTTAGTCCAATGGGAAAAAGGAGATTATATTAACCCTGGCAACTTGATGACGCAGTTTTACTTTTTGCAGGCAGGGCAGTTGGAAATGAAGCGCAATAACCCTGATACCGGGCGGGAAGTGACATTGGATATGCTTTATCCCGGTGATAGTTTTGATATTACGACCTTGCTCGATGGTAAGCCGCATGATGTTATTTTAGAGCCCATTACACCGTCAATACAGTTGATTTCTGTGCCTATTGCGATGATGCGGAAATGGATATGGACTTATCCGGAGCTAAACCAGCAATTTTTACCTTATCTTGCGCATAAAATGCGTGAGCAAGAAGATAGAGCGAGTAGTTTTGTGTTACATGATGTGACTACGCGTTTAAGTCGCCTGATATTAAAGCATATTAATCGGATTCAGCACTATACCGGCAAAAAAGAGGACGCTCAGAAAACGCACCTTATCAATGGGCTTTCGGATGATGCCTTGGCGCGTATGGTGGGCTCTGTACGGCAAGTGGTCAATAAGCAATTGCAATATTGGCGATCGCAAGGCGTGATTGATAAAAAACGTAATCAATTGATTATTAAAGATTTGGATGCTATTTATAAAGAGGCAAATCTTTTGCACTCTAATATGCAATCAAAAAAGCCCTAGGACTGAAAACTTTATAACTCCCGAAACCGGCAAAAAGACAAGTCAGTTTCGGGGGATAAAGTCCTTAGGCCTTAGCGTTGTAAATAAGAGACTTGTTGGCGCAGTTGCTTTATTTCGTCTAATAATTCGAGTGCCAAAGCCGCCCCCGCTAGGTTAACACCCAAGTCTCTTTGCAGGCGCAGTGCGGCTTGCGCTCTTAATACACTGGTATTGCTAAACTGCCAGTGTGAATAACTTACAGACGTATCGACCGGATCTATGACTCCCAATTCAACCATATGCAAAATGCTTTCTGCAGAGAGTGAGCAATAGCGGCATAGCTTAGCAATAGAAAGGTAGTCGCTTTCTTCGACAATAATCCCGACTTCTGATTTAATGATTTCACTCTGCATGATTACTCTCCCAGTCCCAATTTTTTTCGCGGGTTAAAATGACTGCTTTTCTGCTGTAAAGCCTCATATAAGCTTTTTTCTTCTGCACTTAAGGTATCAGGTAAGACAATCATTAAGGTCACATAAAAATCACCCGGTTGCTTTGCCGGAATGCCGCGTCCTTTTAAGCGCATTTTTTTACCGCTGGAAGTCTGCGCAGGAATTTTTAAATCAATCGCACCACTCGGTGTCGGTATGGTAATTTTTCCGCCCAGTGCCGCTTCCCACGGACTAATGGGAACTTCTAGTGAAACATCTGCCCCCTCCACTTTATAAATCGAATGTGGATTGAACTCTATTTCCAGGTATAAATCTCCCGCTGAACCGCCGCCGATACCTGGGCTGCCTTGCCCTTTGAGGCGTATATTTTGTCCTGCTTTCACGCCTTTGGGAATTTTGACATTTAAGCTACGTGGCTTGACCTGCGGCCGTCCGTCATCTCCCATAACCGTGCTGCGTAGCGATAAACCGCGTGATGCACCTTGATACGCATCTTCGAGGTCAATAAACACTTTGGCATGACTATCTTCACCGCGCATTTGATATTGTCCTCCTGCGGGGCGGGATTGAAAGCCACCTGCATGCCCGAATAAACTTTCAAAAAAATCACTAAAGCCTGCCGCCCCTGCAGAGCCGCCTGTATAGCTATCGCCATGAAATTCAAACCCGGCATCCCAATCAGGAGGCGGCTGAAAGCCTTGTTGTCCTGCTTGCCAATTAGCACCTAGTTGGTCATAAGCAGTACGTTTTTCAGGGTCTTTTAAGACTTCATAAGCCTCGCCTAATTCTTTAAAACGCTCCTCTGCATCGCTTTCTTTGCTGACATCCGGGTGATATTTACGTGCCAGTTTGCGGTATGCGCGTTTTATTTCATTCTGGGAAGCATCTTTGGCAACACCCATTATTTTGTAATAATCTTTATATTCCATAGTGCCTCTCTTTATATAAAGTAAAAACGGCATTAGCCGCGAACGAAGTTAATTCATTCGCGGCCAACATCGCTCCCATTTGCCTTATTATTTAATTTCAATTTTACGCCGACGTTGATGTGGTTTTTTGTGCAGTTCAATTTTTAATATACCTCTATCATAACTGGCTTTTGCCGCATCCGCATCGACTTCATACTCTAATGGAATAGAGCGACTAAAGCGACCATACGCACATTCTAGTATACGATAATTTCCCTCTGTTTTTTCTTGTTGAAATTGCTTTTCGCCACTAATGGTTAAGATGTTGTCGACGATATTAATATCAAAATCCTCGTTGGCCAGCCCCGGCACTTCGAGCTTAACAATCACCTTATCCGCATCATCATACACATCGGCACTCATCAAGCCCCAGCGAGGGCTGGAAGCAGGGACTTTATCGGCTTTTTCTTTATCATCGCTGGAAATAAATTGCGTTAACGCATTTCCTGCATTATTAATTAAATGATTCCAGCCTTGGCTAAGCGTTTCCCAAGTTCGGGATAAGCCGTTGGTTAAATGATTCATTTTTAACATTTTACACCTCCTCTTTTTAAGCAACTGTAATGTTGATTTTCTTCGGTTGATGTTTTTCCAGTCTGGGGATGGATAGCTTGAGCGCACCATGTTCTAATTGTGCTTCTATCTTGCTGCTATCGAGTTCATCACCTAAGGTAAAACGTCTTTCATAAACATTGGCTCGCACATCCATATAAGTGGGTTGCATATTTTCTGCTGTCGTTAAATCAATTTGTCCTTTAATGCTTAAAATATCTTGATCGACATCAATATCCAGCGTGCTTTTACTCACGCCCGGCAAATCGACATATAACACAACGCCTTCTTTGGATTCATAAATATCGGTTGCAGGTGTTAATGTCGCTACTTTTTCTGCACTGCGTTTTGCCACATTTTTTTCTGTATTCATTTTATTGCCCTCCATTATTGTGCTGAGATTTTAATTTGACGCGCTTGTTTTTCGGCACGTTTAGCAATGCTAATATGCAATACGCCATCTTTATAAACCGCCTGCGTTGAGTCTGTATCAACTGTTTCAGGCAAAGTAATAACGCGTTTAAATGCCCCCGAAAAACGCTCTTGCCGGTAATGATGTTGCTGTTCATCGCCTGTATCAGGGAGTTTGCGCGTGCCCGATACGCTCAACATATTTTTTTCAATAATCAACTCAATATCATCAGGGTTCATACCAGCTATAAATAAATAGACATCAACACTTTTATCCGTAGTGCTAATATTAATCGGTGGATAGGCTGGAGCAGAACCTGCCAATGACCGATAGACCTCCGGGTAAAATAAACTGTCCATTTCATTATCCAGCATGGAAAATGGGAACCGTAACATATTAGATATCATGAGTATTCTCCTCTTGTTTGTGAGTACCTATGTAACAACTTTAGGGGCTGAATCTTATTGAATTCTTGTCCCTTAACTGTTTTGACGCTGGTAGAATAAGCAAAAAGAGAACTTTGTTCTGTCACTTAGGTGACAGAATGCATGATTTTATTTAGGACTGATTGCTTATGAATAAACAAAGCCTGCATGGTATCAATATGCCTTATATCAGATTTGCCAAAGAGCAGGAGGCAGAGCGGGTTATATTAGAAGGGCAATGGACTTTGCGCCTGCTGGTGGAATCGTCCGGTTTACGTAAAGCATTAAAAAAATTAGGCCGTGCTAAGGACAAGCAATGGGACATCAGTCAGGTGGAGCGTTTAGATAGTTCTGCGGCTTTTTTTCTTTGGGATGCTTGGGGAAAGCAACTGCCGGATAAACTGACGATACGCGCAGAACATCAGCCATTATTTAATCGTTGGCAACACCGTACCGTACCGGAGCCGCATAAAATGCTCCCTGATATGTCTATAATATGGTATTTCTGGCAGGCAATACTGTTAGGGTTTTATCAGCATATCAGCGCATGGCTGACTTTATTGGGTCGCTTAGTGCTGGATATGGCTTATTTATGCACGCATCCTCGTGCCACGCCCTTTAAAGAAATCTCCTTAAATATTTATAAAGCCGGTGTCAGTGCTTTGGGTATTACGGCACTGGTGGGTATGTTGGTTGGTGTGTCGATGAGCTATTTATCTTCATTGCAATTGCAACGCTTTGGTGCCGAAATCTATATTATTGATTTACTAGGTTTAAGTATTATCCGCGAATTAGGACCGATGTTGGCGGCCATTATTATTGCAGGGCGTTCCGGGTCTGCGATGACGGCTGAAATTGGTATTATGCGCGTGACGCAAGAGTTGGACGCGCTTTTAGCCCTCGGGGTGTCGCATTCAATGCGTTTAGTGTTACCTAAAGTAGTGGCATTATCGCTAGTGATGCCTT
Source organism: Methylomonas sp. (assembly GCA_026989715.1). Taxonomy (GTDB): domain Bacteria; phylum Pseudomonadota; class Gammaproteobacteria; order Methylococcales; family Methylomonadaceae; genus Methyloprofundus. Next base: position 9,174 of record JALSIU010000255.1, on the reverse strand, counting down.
TGCTGATTGTCTGGACGGATGTGATTGCGTTAATAGGAGGAATGGTGTCCGCTGAATTGGCATTAGATATTAGTTACCAGCAATTTATAGAGCAATTACCCAAATCAGTCCCTGTGGTGAATGTTTATATTGGTTTGGTCAAAGGTATGGTGTTTGGCATGATGATTGCCATGATTGCGTGTCACTTTGGTTTCTTAATTAAGCCGAATACGGAGAGTCTCGGTCAAGAAACCACGCATGCGGTGGTTGCCAGTATCACCGCCGTTATCATGGTAGATACCGTTTTTTCCATTGTGTTTAGAAATGTTGGCTTCCCATGAAAAATCAATACACGGTAGAGTTAGAGCATATTTGGACTTACTTTGGTGAGCAATTAATTCACCAAGATATTAATTTATGTCTGGGTGAAGGCGAAATACTTGGCTTGGTTGGGGCTTCAGGCAGTGGTAAAACCACGATGATGCGTGAGATAATCGGCCTGGATATACCGACAAAAGGGCAGGTAAAGGTACTCGGGGAGGTGGTACAGAAAGCCTGTACCATCGAATGCAGAAAACGGCGCAATCAAACAGGGGTATTATTTCAAAATGGCGCGTTGTTTAGTGCTTTGAATGTCTATGAAAATATCGCTTTTCCTTTGTGGGAGTTAGGCTGCACCGATGAAAATTTGGTCAAGCAAATGGTCTGCATGAAATTATCCATGGTGGGTCTAAGCTCAAAAGATGCAATGCGTAGCCCCGCTGAGCTATCCGGCGGCATGGTGAAACGTGTTGCACTGGCTCGCGCTCTGATTTTAGAACCGGAACTTTTATTATTGGATGAACCGACTTCCGGATTAGACCCCATTGCCAGTGAAGATTTTGTTATCTTATTGCAAAAATTGCATCAGGAATTGAATTTTACTGTTTTTATGGTAACGCATGATTTACATATTTTACGAGATTTATGCACTAAAGTGGCGGTATTGGCCGACCATCAATTGATTGCCTTTGATACTTTGGATAAGGTACTAAGCTACCAACATCCTTTTATTAAACTTTTTTTTCATAATCATCGTGCCGAGCGAATTTTTAAAGCACTGGAGGCAGAACATGGGTAAAGATAGCTTTGCATTGGCAACCGGTTTATTTATGGCGATTTTGATTGCAGGTATTGTCATGCTGAGTATATGGCTAGGGGGAGTACAGCACCAAGTCAAAACGTATATTGCTGAAACACGCGCATCCGTTACCGGCTTAAAAGTCGGATCAACGGTGTATTATCGTGGTATTGAAGCGGGTAAAGTCAGTGATATTCGCTTTGACCCCGAGAACCCCTTATTGATTATCGTTACCCTAAAAATTGATCAAGACATTGCCTTTACGCGGGGTGTGTATGCTGCATTAGAAATGAAAGGCGTGACCGGCTTAACGCAAATCGCGCTAAAAGATAATGGTGATGACCCCGCACCGTTTCCTAGTGGGCAACGTATTTTAATTAAACCTTCACTGATTGAGCGTTTATCCGTTTCGGGTGAATCCATGGTTAAACAAACCCAAGAATTGATGACGCGCTTAAATCATTTGTTAAGCGATAAAAATACGCAATATATAGAGCAAATTTTGCGTAATGTTGATATGGCAACGCAGAAATTTAATTTATTGCAGGACACGGCCGACAACACCTTAGAGCAGCTACCGGCATTAACCGCAGAGGCGCATCAATCTTTAATAAAAATCAATCAACTGGCTGATGAATATACGCAATTAAGCCAGCAATTGAACCAAGAAATTGGTACTTTATCCCAGCAATCGCTGGCATTGCTACAGACCGGTACGGCTGTGGGTCAGCAATTACTACAAACCACCTTACCGAAAGCTAATTTGTTAATTATGCAATTACAAGCGACAACGCGGCGTTTTGATCGTGTCGGAACGATGATAGAAAAAGATCCGCAAATGTTCTTATTTGGGGCAGAACCGTTACAAATCGCGCCGGGTGAGCCGGGGTTTAAGGAAGCACAATGAAACGATTGATATATAGAATAGTCTTATTGCTGGCGGGATTGATTACCGCTTGTAGTAGTCCGCAACAAGTTATGCCGACCAGTCATGACCTCGGCACCATTGCCTTATCGGATGCCGGCATGTCGATAACGGTCAATGCACCTGTCTGGCTGTGGAATGCGCGCATACGCTATCGCTTATTATATAAAGATGCAACAGCAATAGCGTATTACAATCAAGACCGCTGGGAAGCGCCGGTACCCGCTTTATTAGAGCGTCGTTTAATCGTACCGACAAACGCGCAAGTGTCACGCTTAATCGTAGAGCTTACGCAATTTGAACAGCAATTTAAGGCATTACAGGATGCTCGAGTGGTGATGGCACTGACTGTCAGTGCGATTTCCAATAATGACCATGTGCTTGCCACACGCACCTTTACGTTAGCACAGCAGACAGAATCGGCCGATGCCAAGGGGGCAATTAAAGGCTTTGTCGCTTTAACAGAACAAGCCAATCAGGCGATAGCATTTTGGTTGCAGTCGCTTGCTGATAAGTGAAATCGCTCAATTATCTTGACTACCCTATCAACAATCTCTTTTTCGGATACTAAAAATAACATGAGTTTTTCACTCGAATACGCGCTTTATGCCAAATCGCTGGTGGGTCTTTTGGCTATCGTTAACCCTATGGGTGCGATTCCTATTTTTCTTTCCTTATGCGTGGGGCGGAGTGCGGCGGAATGTAAACAGGTTGCGCGTACCAGTGCCATCTCGGTTGCTTTGGTATTGCTGACGGCCAGTTGGGCGGGCGATATTGTGCTCAGTTTTTTTGGTATCGGCATTCCTGCATTCCGTACCAGCGGCGGTTTGTTGATTTTATTGATGGCAATTTCGATGATGCATGCTAAGCAAAGCCATGCGCGGCGTACACCAGAAGAAGCAGATGAAGCCGATGGCAAAGAATGTATTGCTGTTGTACCGCTAGCCATTCCTTTAATGTCCGGCCCTGGTGCGATTAGCTTGGTGATTGTCGATGCGCACCAAGCGGCGAATTGGGTCGAGCGATTTGTTTTAAGTGCAGGGATTGTCTTGGTCGCCTTTTTAGTGTGGTTGGCGTTGAGTCTGGCAAGCCCTATTGGTGAGAAGTTGGGTATTACGGGCTTAAATATTGCAACGAGGATTATGGGCTTATTGCTGGCAGCTATTGGCATACAAATGCTCACCTCCGGTTTAATTGAATTATTGCCGGGGCTTGCCTAAACAAAGGGAGTTGTCTTGCTCAAATAATTAATGGGTTTATATTTGCTTATATGCGGATAAACAAATATAATTTTATGTTATTAATTATTCTTTTATATGTGGCTTATAAAATGAACCCGGAAATATTGGCAGGTCTTTTTAAAGCACTTTCTGAACCGGTACGTATTCGTATTCTGGCTATTTTGTTGGCAAAAGGGGAATTGTGTGTTTGTGATTTAGTCGATACATTGGCTTTATCGCAAAGTGTTATTTCCCGACATTTAGCTTATTTACGCAATAATGATATGGTGACGGCGCGGCGCGAAGGGGTTTGGATGTATTATCAATTAACTGAGTATGCTCAAGCTGAATTATTGCCATTGTTACAGTTTATTGAAAACAGCGTTGCCGAAAGCTCTGTAGTGCAAGCAGATTTAGATAATTTGCCTCGTGCTAAGCATTGTTAAAGCGAAAATGGCAGGGTGTTGTGCCATGCGTTTTGTATTGATAGCTTTTAGAACTGAGGATGAAATAAAACCGAAACCGGCGTAGGTTTTTGGTTCAGTTTTAAGGCGTGAAAGCTTCTTTTATATATTTGTTTAAACGTATATACGTTAAGAGAGAATTATGACAATTAGAATAGGAATTAATGGTTTTGGGCGTATGGGGCGTTTGGCTTTGCGTGCCGCATGGGATTGGCCGGAATTTGAGATTGTGCATATTAATGAAGTGGCGGGTAGTGTCGAAACAGCGGCGCATTTATTGAATTTTGATTCAGTGCATGGGCGTTGGCAACATACCGCTGATTTTGCTGAGAATCATTTAATGATTAATAATAAAGTGGTGAGTTATAGCCAAAATACTGATATTACCGCAACAGCTTGGACAGAGCGTGGAGTTGATATTGTTGTTGAATGCACGGGGAAATTTAAGTCTAAGCAGAGTTTAGCGGCTTATTTGCAACAAGGTGTTAAAAAGGTGGTGGTGTCGGCTCCTGTTAAAGGTGAGGGGGTTTTAAATATTATTATGGGAGTCAATGATTACCTTTATGACCCCAAATTGCACGATATTGTGACGGCAGCTTCTTGTACGACGAATTGTATCGCACCCGTGGTTAAGGTCATGCACGCTAGTTTTGGTATTAGGCATGGCAGTATTACGACTTTGCATGATATTACCAATACACAAAGCATATTAGATGAGCATCATACCGATTTACGCCGTGCCAGAGCCAGTGGATTGTCACTTATTCCAACGACTACAGGCTCGGCAACGGCGATTACGGAAATTTTTCCTGAATTGCAGGGGAAATTAAATGGTATTGCAGTAAGGGTACCGTTAGCGAATGCTTCTTTAACGGATTGTGTGTTTGAGTTAGAGCGTACTGTCAGTGTTGAGGAAGTCAATGCGGTGTTACAAGCTGCGGCGATAGATGAGTTACAAGGTATTTTAGGTTATGAAACTAAGCCTTTGGTATCGGCTGATTATACCAATAATACTCACTCCGGCATTGTGGATGCACTCTCAACGAGAGTGATCAATGGGACACAAGTTAAGTTATTAGTTTGGTATGACAATGAAATAGCTTATGTGCATCGCATGATGGAGTTGGTTAAAAAACTAGCGAGTGCTGGTAAAACAGCTCTTCAATAACAGGAAAAATGATGCATGCAGCCTTACAGCAATATTGGGTAGTGACCTTCAGTTATTGGGCGTTTACCTTAACTGATGGTGCACTACGTATGTTGGTTATTTTATATTTCCATCAACTCGGTTATAGCCCCTTAGAAGTGGCGGGTTTGTTTTTATTGTATGAATTTTGTGGAGTAATAACCAATTTGGTTGGTGGCTGGTTTGCCGCACATGTAGGGGTCAATAGTACGCTGCACATTGGAATGGCTTTGCAGATGATTGCCTTAGCGATGTTATTGGTTGATGCTGAGCAACTTAGTGTGATTTATGTCATGTTTGCGCAGGCTGTATCAGGTATTGCTAAAGACCTGAATAAAATGAGTGCCAAAAGTAGTATTAAATTATTACTGCCGAAAGATGAGCAGGGCAAACTGTTTAAGTGGGTTGCTTTATTAACAGGCTCTAAAAATACGCTAAAGGGTGTTGGCTTTTTTATGGGGGCATTATTGCTATCTACCGTTGGTTTTAGAGGAGCTATTGCGGCCATGATAGCTGGCTTAGCGTTGGTTTTGGGCATAAGCTACTTATTATTGCAACAAGATTTAGGGAAGGCGGCATATAAGCCAAAATTTACAGAACTTTTTTCGAAAAGTAGCGCGGTGAATTATTTATCGGCCGCCCGTTTTTTCTTATTTGGCTCTCGGGATATTTGGTTTGTGATTGCATTGCCTGTTTTTTTGCAAGATCAGTTGCATTGGGAATCGACGCAAGTCGGTACTTTATTGGCATTGTGGGTCATAGGTTATGGATTTGTACAGTCTGCGGCTCCCATTATTACTCGAGTGCGCCATAATGCTGACCCTGATGGTCACACTGCCATTTTGTGGGCGTTATTGTTGGCAATGATGCCGATTGCCATGGTTTTGTTATTGTTGCAAGATAACGAGGGGGTTGAATGGATTTTAATCATTGGCCTGATTGGTTTTGGCTTTGTCTTTGCCATTAATTCGGCAGTACATTCTTACTTGATTATTGCGTATGCGCAAGAAGATGGCGTTTCATTAGATGTTGGTTTTTATTATATGGCAAATGCATTAGGGCGTTTGGTGGGGACGCTTTTATCCGGCTGGGTTTATCAAGTCTCTGGATTGGTGGCCTGTCTGGTATTGTCGAGTGTCTTTATTCTCGCCGCTGCGTTTCTTTCTTTGTTGTTGCCCAAGCAATGTGTGTAAATTGTCAGAGCTGAGAATTTTATTGTTATATTTTAAGGTCATTGATTTATGTCAGGTGCACTCGCTATATTTGTTAAAACGCCGGGCTTGTCGCCGGTAAAAACACGTTTGGCGGCAACGCTTGGCCAAATGTCTGCCGAAAATTTTCATTTAGCGGCTGCCCAATCTGTTACGGCAGTTGCAAAGGATTTGATGCGCCAATGTTCTCTGCAAGGTTATTATGCTGTTGCGGAAAGCCACGGTTTACATCATTGCTATTGGCAAAGTTTGCCCTGTTTATGGCAGGGCGAAGGCGGCTTAGGCGAGAGGATGGCACATATCTATCAAACACTTTTAAAGAAGCATGATTTTGTGATTTTGGTGGGCGCGGATATTCCACAAATGACGGCAACTGAGTTGCTCATTGCGGTGAGATGGCTGGAAGTGCCGAAATCTCAGCATTTTGCTTTTGGGCCTAGTGTTGATGGTGGCTTTTGGGCGTTTGGCGGTAACGCGGCCTTGCCTAAAACATTATGGACGGATGTTGTTTACAGTGCGCCACAAACGGGTGCGCATTTTTTACAAAAAATTGCACCACTAGGTGCGGTAAAGACTTTGGCGACATTATGTGATGTTGATAGCGCCTTGGATTTACATGCATTGCGTACTGCCTTAATGGATTTACCAGCCCCCCTCCCTGAGCAATCTGCATTGCTAGACTTTGTGCAGGCTTTACCCGTTGCCGTTTTTGCAGAGCCGAGTAAAGAAGGCTAAGGACTGAGAATTTTATAAATCCTGCGCTCTCAGTCCTTTGGCGTTAAAAATTATCGCGCTTTTTACTCCAAAATTTCGATACTGCGATAAAACCGGTTTACAATGCAGTGATGAAAAAGATTGCATGTTTAGGTAATGTGCTACCGCAAATTTTACTGGCGGCTATTTATTTTAGTCTTGCCGTGATTGCGCTTGAATTTGCGGTTATTAAAGGCAATGCCACCCTCATTTGGCCTGCTTCCGGCCTTGCTTTGGCAACTCTTATTCGCTTGGGAGCGCAGTATGCCATCGGTATTTTTATAGGGGCAATCGCTGCCGGCATTTATGCGGGAGATATGCCGATTATCTGGTGGATGACAGCGACAGGTAATGTGCTGGAGCCTTTGTTGGCTCTCTTTATTTTGCGTTATTTGCCCTTTTCAAAAAATATCTATCATTATTATGAGTACCTTTCTTTGCTTTATGCAGGGATGGCGGGGGCGATAGTCAGCGCCTTGCTTGGGGTGACATCATTACTGTTGGCAGGCTTTATTCCTTTAGAGCAATTCGTTGATACTCTATTGCATTGGTGGGCGGCTGATGCGTTGGGTATTGCCGTTGTAACGCCTTTTTTATTATTGTTTGACTGCTATCAAGTTAAGCACTTATTGCAAAAAAAAGCGATTGAAGCTGGCTTATTAAGCATCTGCTCATTATTAACAGCTTTTAGTGTTCTAGCGGGTTGGCAGAGTGCTTTATTGATGCCTGCCTTGAGTGATTATATCTTAATTATTCCGTTAATCTGGGCAGCAATCCGTTTTGGCCAAACCATTAGTTCACTGATTGTTGCCGAATATTTTATAGTCGGCATCTATGGCTTATTAATACACCAAGGCCTGTTTATAGGGAGCGATGCCGAGCCTGATTTGCCATTTTTTTGTGCCTATTTTACTTTGGTATCACTCGCTACCATGTTAATCGCTTATGTTGCCAATGAGCGCAATATTTTGTATCAAGCCATTAATATCAGCCAGGCTGAAACCTATATTTTTTGTGAAGAGGATATTCATTTTCAATTTGTTAATCAGTGCGCTCTTGATAACCAAGGGCTTTCATTATTTAGTGCCCTTAAATTAACGCCGCTTGACTTGCAGATGTTTGCCTCTGAGCAGCAGTTGCGCGAGATGTTGCAACCTCTGCGCGGGAATGCGGTGACTGCGGTTGATTTTGAAACGACACTACAACGTGCAGATGGTTCTTTCTATCCGGTTGAAGTACATATTCAGCGGGTTGAGTATAGTAACCGCCATTGTTATTTGGTATCAGCAATGGATATTAAAGAGCGTTTAGAGAAAGAAAATTATTTGACCTTAGGTAATTATGTTTGCGAGCTGTCGCCGCAGGCCATTATGATTACGGATAAGCATAATCAAATTATTAGAGTCAATGCCGCTTTTAGCGCGATTACAGGTTACTCAGCACAAACAGCCATAGGCAAAACTCCCGGTTTATTAAGTTCAGGTTGGCATGATTGCGAGTTTTATCAGAGTTTATGGCAGACAGTACAAACGGCTGGAGAGTGGTCAGGAGAAATTTATAATCGCCGTGCCAATGGTGAACTGTATTGGCAAAATATCACCATTAAAGTGTTGCATAATCCTGATGGAAGTGTTGAAAATTATATTGCGATGTTTACTGATATTACACAAGAGCGTGCTAAGGCTTTACAGCTTAAGCACCTTGCTGAGCATGATGTATTAACTGACTTGCCGAATAAAAGTTTATTACACCAGTCGTTTCAGCATGCGGTGGCTACTGCAAAACGGCAGGGTACAAAATTGGGCGTGTTGTTTATCGATTTGAATGATTTTAAGCCTATTAATGACCAATATGGCCACCCTTATGGGGATGCTGTATTACAAATTCTAGCAGCCAGAATGCAAGCCTATATTCGAGAAACGGATGTCATCGCGCGTGTGGGTGGCGATGAGTTTGTGATATTAATGACCAATATTGAAACTAAAGAGGCTTGCCAAATACTGAGTACTAAGATTAAAAGTGTCGTCGTAGAGCCTATCATAGTTGAAGGGATTTCTTTGCACGTGTCTGCAAGTATTGGCATGGCCATTTACCCTGAGCAGGGTGAGCACTTAGAGGCTTTGTTGAGTGCGGCGGATATGGCCATGTATGCGGATAAACAGCAAATGAAAACGGCATCATCTTGATTGCAAGATTAGCTTGAGTTGCGTGTTTGCATTAACTCGGCATATTCATCGGGTGCCAAAATTTGTCGTAGGTCGATAAAACTGCCGCTGGGATAGTTTTTAAGATGCGGAAGGGCGGTTAATATGCGAC
>JALSIU010000254.1 GCA_026989715.1 Methylomonas sp. | reverse complement strand
ATCCCCCCCCCACTGTATCAAAAACTAAATCAACACCTTTGCCACCCGTGATAGCATTAACCCGCGCCGACACATCTTCCTGCGTATAAATAATAACCTCATCCGCCCCCCAAGATTTTACCTGCTCAGCCTTCTTATCGTTACTGACTGTGGTAATGACCCGCGCACCTTTTATCTTTGCCAACTGAATGGCAACATGCCCTACCCCTCCGGCGCCGGCATGAATCAATACTGTTTCACCCGCTTGCAATGCGCCACGCTCAAACAGTGCTCCCCATGCAGTAATTAAAACCAATGGCGCAGCAGCCGCTGTAACAAAAGAAGACTTTGTTGGCATAAGTGCTAACCAACGCGCATTTATCACCGTATATTCGGCATAATTGCCTTGCTCAGCCCCTAAACCACCATGACAAGCCCATACCTTATCTCCTACGCGAAACGAAGTCACATCACGGCCTACTGCAATCACTTCTCCTGCCATATCACAACCTAACACGGCCGGCAGTTGTTCCGGAAAAAACATGGCCAGTTTGCGCACTTTAGTATCAATAGGATTGACACCGGCCGCCATTATTTTTATTTTTACTTGATTAGGCTGATTGATTTCAGGCTCAGGCAATGCTTGCACTTGTAAAACCTCGGCATCACCTGCCCTTACCATAACGACTGCTTGCATGATTTCACTACTCATTTAAATTAAAAAATGCCACATAAGGCACTTGAGACTGAAAAATTTTACCCCCGAAACTGACTTGTCTTTTTGTTCCGCTTCAAGAGCTATTTCACTCTCAACCCTCAACAAATTCTCACAATATACCGCATATATTTGGGTGATAGATTCAAAACTTTTTCTAATATCACCTTTTTTTCATCAAACTGCAACACCGTCCCTAGTACATATTTTCCCTCTGTCAAAAATAACTCCGCCCCTCTGTCATGCTCTAACAATAATGCGCGCTGATTGATTGGGGATTCGGCTTGCGATAACACCGACACTTTCCCTGCACACATTTCTACAACCGATTTTTGAATTGTCCCCTTAAGCCTGACATCAATACAGTGCACCACACCTAATTTAGGTTGCAACTTTGTATCATAAGCCAAAAACACATCGCCCACCTGTAATTTAACTTGCATTGCCTCTGCCACAAAAAAAGAGGGCTGTTCAGTAGAGACTAGCTTGATGGCACCAAACTGTAACTGAATACGTTCAATATCCTCTTGGCTCAAATCCCATATTTCACTCGCATCAACCCGTTGCAACCCCTTTTTTTTAGGCGGTTTATCATATGTTAAATCTAAATTTGTAAAATTTAGGTTTCTGGGTGAAGGCGGTGGGTTAGCTGTTGACAGACCATAATCCCTGACATGACGCTCAAAAAATTCAAATACTTGTGCAAAACCACTCACAAACACATGTGGCTTAGATAAGGAAAACTTAGAGCCGGCAAGCAATGCCTCATAATAACTAAAATAACGCGTTAATTGTTCATTATTATTATCAAGTGCTCGTTCTGCTTGCAGTAAGTCATAAGCATGAAACAAAACATGCTTTTCAGGTGGCTGTGCCGGTCGTGCATAAACAGGCTGAAAACAATCTACCGCTTGATAGTCCCAACAAAATACCTGCTTAATGGATGATCCAGGTCGTACAAAATCAACTTGTTGGCTATGCTGCGTACAAAATAAAAATAATTGCTGAATCTGTTGTCGCTTAAACCGGTAAGGGCTGGCAATACAAAACAACAAATTACGCTTTAATGCCAAAGCGACCGTGACCACTACACTTAATTCAGGCAACGGCTTGGCAACAGGAACATCTAGTAAATTACTATGCAATGCCAGCTGGTAACACTCACTCATATACTCCCATAGTGCTTTAGACGGCCGTTCATAGCGCAAAGCATAATGCTGTAAAGCAATACCTGTTATTTGCATTCCATAATTGGCATGCATTACTTTTTGAGTTTGCGTGCTGACTTGCTTTGCTAAATGTACATGCAAAAAAGCCAGACACTGTAAAATATGACAACTCATTTGTGCAGTCTTGATTTGCTGCGGCTTAGCAATCAGCATCTTTTGCAAAAAAGATTCTAAATATAATACGGCAGGTGTTAAGCGTACCAGAACAAGTTGTAAAGCAGGAACCTCTATTTTACTATGCTCTCTTTCCAAAATCGTCAGCACAGCCTTTATTTCTTGTCCTGCAACAACAACCCCTGCCGATTTAAAGTGACTCAGCCACTCTGAAATCGATTTGTTATTAAATTGAAAGGGTAAAGAAAAAGGATTTGCCATAACGCCGGTATTTTCATAAAGTCCAAAAACAATGCAAAAGTATAACCGAAATTCGCATAATTTAAGTGCTATTAGATACTAAAAACTGAAAATTTTACCCCTCCCGAAAAATTTTTTGATTAATCGCTTGCTCTAACTGAAACTGTTGCTCAGCAATATTAAAATTGGGCAACTGCCAATTAATACTATCTTTTCCATGCGCTTTCAAGTAGGTATTTGCTTGTGAAAATGGCTTTTGACCGTAAAAGCCACGATGTGCTGATAAAGGCGACGGATGCGGTGCTTTTAGAACCAAATGCTTTTCCGTATTAATAAAAGCCCCCTTTTTCTGCGCATAACTACCCCAGAGAATAAAAACAAGGTGCTCGGCCTGTGCATTCAATTCGGCAATTATTTTATCCGTAAACCGCTCCCAGCCTTTACCTTGATGCGAAGCCGCTCGTGCCTTTTCTACGCTCAACACACTATTTAATAGTAATACGCCTTGCTGTGCCCAATGAATTAAGCAACCATGCTCAGGTTTTTCAATGCCGAGGTCGGCATTTAATTCTTTATAAATATTAACTAATGAAGGGGGAATAGCCACATCCGGGGCAACAGAAAAACATAAACCATGCGCCTGCCCAGAGCCATGGTATGGATCTTGCCCCAAGATGACGACCTTCACCTTATCGAATGGCGTTAAGTTTAGCGCACTAAAGTAATGGCTTGCCCGTGGATAAATAACTTTACCCATCTGCCGCTCATTCTGTAAAAACTGCCGTAATGCGCACATATATTCTAAGCTAAACTCATCCAGCAAACGTAGCTTCCATGATGCTTCAATTTTTACTTGTGTACCAATATCCGAGTTCATAGGCTCTTGAATAATTTAGCAATAAAAAAAACCTGAAACTAATGCAAGACATCAATTTCAGGTTTTATTGAGTATGACCAACTCACTTTAAGGTTTTACATTTCTTGATGTCCTTGTATACCTGTCGCTTTCCCTAACGGTGCTTTAGGTTCTGGCTTAGGCGCATCAACAGGCTCAGCTTTTGCTTTAACCTTTGGCATAGCATTATTATCTTCAGGTTCATCATCTTCAGGTGGGTCTATTTTTTCACCCTTTAATAATTTTTCAATTTGAAATTTATCAATGGTTTCCCAGTCCATCAATGCCTGCGCCATATTATGCAGAATCTCTAAATTATCATTTAAAATATCTTCAGCACGTTTATAATTCCTATCAATAACCAAGCGAATTTCATCATCAATCGTTTGCGCCATCTGCTCCGACATCGGCTTGCTTTGTGTTCCCATATAGCCTTGGTCATCACCATAATCCATAGGCCCCAATTTATCAGACAAGCCCCATTTTGTAACCATATTACGTGCTAATTGGGTTGCACGTTCAATATCATTTGAAGCACCTGTGGTCACTTTATTTTTACCATAAATAATCGCTTCGGCAATACGACCACCAAATAGCCCGGAAATTTGGCTCTCTAGCTTATCTTTACTTGCACTGTATTGGTCTCGCTCAGGTAAGAACATCGTAATCCCCAAAGCTCCCCCACGCGGCATAATACTGACTTTATAAACAGGATCATGCTCAGGAACATTTTGCCCCACAATAGCATGTCCCGCCTCGTGATAAGCCGTCATCAGCAAGTCTTCTTTACGCATTACCATAGAGCGTTTTTCTGCGCCCATTAATAACTTATCTCTGGCACGATCCAAATCTTCCATGGTAACAATACGCTTATTATTACGCGCCGCCAACAATGCCCCTTCATTGACCAAGTTCGCTAACTCAGCCCCTGAAAACCCCGGCGTACCCCGTGCCAAGTCTTTAATATTGACATCCTCAGCTTGAGGAACTTTTTTGATATGTACATTTAAAATTTGCTCGCGACCTTTAATATCCGGCAAACCAACATGTACTTCTCTATCAAAACGTCCTGGTCTTAACAAGGCTTTATCTAATACATCCGAGCGGTTAGTCGCAGCAATGACGATAATACCTTCGTTACCGCTAAACCCATCCATTTCAACCAATAGTTGGTTTAAGGTTTGCTCACGTTCATCATTACCACCGCCACCTGGGCCGGAGCCACCACGTTGCCTCCCAACCGCATCAATTTCATCAATAAAGATAATGCAAGGCGCGCGTTTTTTCGCTTGTTCAAACATATCACGTACTCGCGAAGCACCTACCCCAACAAACATTTCCACAAAATCAGAGCCTGAAATGGAGAAAAAGGGCACACCCGCTTCTCCGGCAATGGCTCTTGCCAGCAAAGTTTTCCCCGTACCCGGTGGGCCGACAAGCAATACACCATGCGGAATAGTGCCACCTACAAATTCATATTTAGAAGGGTCTTTCAAAAAATCGACCATTTCCATAACATCTTCTTTGGCCTCTTCTACCCCTGCAACATCAGCAAAACCCACTTTTATTTGGTCTTCTTCCAATAGTTTTGCACGACTTTTACCCATTCCCATTTGGCCGCCGGCACCACCACCGGCACCACCTTGTTGCTTACGATAAAAGTAAACCCAGACCCCAATCAGTAATAGCATAGGTGCCCAAGAAATAAAAATTTGCATCAACATGGACTGTTTTTCCGGTGTTGCTACACGAATTTTTACACCATACTCAATTAAATCATCAATCAAGTGCGTATCATCCGGATTATAAGTTACGAAAGGCTCACCATTACGCCGTTTTCCCTTAATGGTCTCTCCTGCAATCGTGACTTCTGCAACTGATCCATTTCTAATATCCTGAATAAAATCAGAGTATAGAATGGTATAGTTTTGCTCATAAGTGGGTTGCATTCGCCCCATTATGCTAAAAAACATACTCCCAATCACAACAAACATTGCGATTCTTATAAGAATTTTCATCATCAGTTTTCTCTATATTATGACTATTATTATTTCTTCTTCTTTAAGATTTTTCTGTATTCTACCAGCTGCTTAATGGTATAAATAAATAAAGCACCATGTAAACATACATTACTAAAACCGTAAGGAATATCAACATGCCCATATCACAAAAACTCACTGAAGAACTAAGCATTTTAGCACGTTACAAGCTAACAACGACGCAAGAAGGCATAAAAGTACACCATACTGCGCCGCCCGATACAATCTCAGCCATTAAACGCCTACATGAAAAAGGCTTGGTCACTCAAGACGATGGCGGATATTTAACCGACTTAGGCATTGAAACTGCCGAACACATACAAAAAGCTTTAACCATTTTAACATCTAAATAGAAATAAGATGCATTATTAAATAAGTAACTTATTAGTATATCATTAAACTCAAATAAACGGCTTGCTATCAGTATCCAAAGTTAAGCCGCGTTTATACCTCAAAATAAAAGGATAAAAATGAGACATTTTCTACTCAGCTGTATAGCATTACTTTTTATATCCGGTTGTTCATCACTGACATTGAGCACTGATTATGATGCCACAATCAATTTTGCTGATTTAAAAACCTATAGCTGGCATGCTGAAAATCAACATAACACCTCTAGCCGCCAATATTTAAATAGCATCATGGATCAACGTATTCGTGACACGATAGATAAACAACTGCAGCAAAAATACACCATAACTTCTGCTGAAAAAAGTGATTTTTTAGTTAATTACAGTATTATTGTCGAAGAAAGAGCCGATATACGCACGTATAATAACTACAATGGCTACTACCCTGGGTTCACTTATGGTGCGCGCTACGGAACGTATGGAAGTGGAATGGCGCTAGGCTATAGCACGGGATCTGAAACGCAAGTGACGCATTATAAACAAGGCACCTTAATCATTGACATCATCAACCCTGAAACGGATAAACTAATGTGGCGCGGTGCCGCCGACGGTCGCTTACCGGAAGGGGCTGACCGAGCAGAAAAAGATAGACTTATCCAAAAATATGTCTCTAAAATCTTATCTGATTTTCCGCCTAAATAATAAGCCATTTTTATTATTGCAACCCAAAAATCGTAGCCATTGTCCAACTTACAATGGCTACCAAAGAGCGAATAAAACTTAATTATTCAACAGGTAGACCCGCCGCTTTCCAGTCCGGGAAACCACCCCGATAGTAATACACTTTACGCCACCCCCATGCAACGGCCTTTTTGCTCGCCAAGGCACTACGTTGACACATATCGCCATTACAATAAATCACAACTGGCTGATTTTTATGGACGACCGCCAACAAAGCCTCTTCCGTAAAGTCTAATTGCAAATCCAAATGCACAGCCCATTGAATATGGCTTTTTTGATAATCCGTTGCCCTACGTACATCTATAAAGGTTGCTCCTTGATTCATTAAGGACTTTGCTCTTTTAGTACTCACCGTCACTGCCCCATCGACGGCCAAAGGCGCAGGTGCTTTTGCCCACACACTTTCTATCGTAAAAAAAAGAACGATTAACTTAAATATAATATTAACTCTCATAACACCCTTCTATTAAAAATATTTAATCATGTTAAAACAATAAATTAAAAAACATAAAACCTATTACGCCCCCTTAAACTAAAAAGACTGCTCACTTTCTTATCCTTAACTCAAGTTAATTAGTCAATAATAAAAAAATATTTGCCGCGACTCGATCACCTTAGCGTCGCGGCGATACTTGCCTTTATTTTTTGCCAAACAAACCTTGTAACAGCTTAGGCATTTTAATATTTGATGCACCATAATCCGGCTCAACCGGCACACTTTCCGCATCAGGCGTAATCTCTGTCACCCTTAATGTTTCAGTATTTTCGACAGATTCAAGTGCTTCTTCCGCATCGACTTCGGGCTTCGTCTTGCCAAAAACACCTTTTACTTTGCCGGTAAGTGCTGAATCCGTTATTGCATTAGTCAAGACCTCTGTCGTATCATCTAACGCAGTTTCTGTTTTTTTAGTTTTAGCAAATAAACCTTTCAATTTCCCCGAAATATCTATATTAGATTTATCATAATCAGGGCTGGCAGAACTGATAACTTCTGGCTCTTGTGTCGTTTCTAAAGCTTCAGTATTTGTTGCTTTTTCTATAAGTGCTGCCGTAGTCGCAACGCTTGCCGCTTTTTTAGATTGGCCAAATAACCCCTTAAATTTTCCAGAAATATCTAAGCTAGGTTGTTCATAATCAGGTGTAGTAGATACGTTAGTCTCCGGCTCCTCCAGCACAGACTCAGCAACACTAGCTACATCATTTTGCTCTGCATCAGCATCTGCCGCTGTCACATCAAGTTCGGTTTTTTTAGATTTAGTAAACAGACTTTTAAATTTACCGGCAATATTCAAATTAGATTTTTCATATTCAGGCTCAACAGACTCCTGATCCGGTATCGGCTCAGGCATAGGCTCAACAATAAGGATTTCAGGCGTTTGTTCGCTTACAGGCACTTCTTCCAATTCAGGTACTGTTTGTTCTTCTACGCGACTCTCCTCTACAGTCTGTGACTCTTGTTCCACAGCACGCCCCGTACTCATAAAGCCCTGTTCTTGTTGCTCTTGTTGCAAAACAATTGCCGCATCTCTATCCAGCAAGGTCTCTGTAAGCTCCGCGCTCTCTTCTTCCTCTGCGTCTACTGCCGCAACGTCAACCACATCATGTAGTATCTCTTCTCTATCAACAGGTGCGGCCGCCTCACTATCACTACGGCGTTTATCCAACTCGGTTGTTATAGCAAGCAATTCTTGCTGATGCTTTTCTGCCGCTTCAGCGAGAGCCGTTTGCACTGCCAGCTCTTGTTGCTGCAAATCCTGTTTATATCGCGCAAGCTCCTGTTCTAACTGAGAAAGCTGTTGTACATGCTGATTTACGGTAGACTGCAACTGTTCGATTTGCGCCTCTTTAGCAACAAGTTGCTCTTTTTCTTGTTGAACATCACGTTGCAGAGTCTCTTTCGCCTGTTGCTCAGCCTGTAAGCGATCCGCCAATTGCATTTGAATATTATCTTGCTGTTGCCAAATTAGCTCAGGCTCAGCCTTTTCACCCGCATCAACTAATTGCTCACTCAAATCAAACTGTGTTGCCATGTCTTTGATTTTAGTAATGACATCTTGGTGGCGTGCATCCATTTTTTCTGCAAAGCTAGCCGCCTGTTGTTGCTCTGCCGTGAGCTGCTCTTGCAACGTAAGCAATGTTGCTTTAGATTGTTCTACTTGTTGCTGTGCATCCTCTAATTGGCTTTGCAATGCCTCAGCTTGTTGCTCAATTTTACGCTGGTTTTTATTTAAGAAAAAAATCCGAATACTATAAAACAATACGGTTAATAACCACGCACTGATAACCAGCGTACCTGCATAAATAGGGTTTTCAAGCGTCAATAAATACCAACTAGACAAAAGTTCTTTGACTTCAACTAAATTCATTTGCATAAGCTTATCTCTCAATAAAAGTATTTGTTATTATCATTATTTACATTTAAACAAGGGGATAGAATGACCACCTAAGCGACTATTTCATATGACATTATCTTTTATCTCCCCACTCTGCACGTCATTAGTTGCCCCTAATAATAATCTTGCTATATCAGCCTTCAGCACCCGTTACGGCCAATAAAAAAATCATTAAATATGAATTCTAGCATACAAATAAGGTATATTAGCCGCAATAAAACAATCAAAAAATACGTGAGGTGCTCAATGACAACCCCTAATGATGTGACTCAATTAATCGGCAATACGCCACTGATACCATTAAAGCATATGACAACGCCCGACTCTGCCGTGGTATGGCTTAAAATGGAAGCAAGGAACCCAGGCGGCTCAGTCAAAGACCGTATAGGCTTGGCGATGATAGAGGCAGCAGAACAATCAGGTGCATTACAGGCAGGCGGGACGATTATTGAGCCCACATCAGGAAATACAGGTATTGCTTTAGCAATGATTGCGGCAGCACGGGGCTATCAATGTATTTTGACCATGCCCGACTCAATGTCCGTTGAACGGCGGCAATTATTAGCCTTTTATGGTGCAAAAATCGTCTTAACGCCTGGTGCTGAAGGCATGAGTGGTGCCATCAAACAGGCTCAAGAAATATTGGCTATAACTGAAAATTCATTTATGCCTCAGCAATTTGAAAATCCGGCGAACCCTGAAGCCCACCGCCAAACAACAGCACAAGAGATTTGGTCGGCTAGTGACGGAAAAATTGATGCCTTTGTTTGTGGTGTCGGTACGGGAGGAACTATTACAGGGGTTGCCGATGTAATCAAAAAAAGAAAGTCCAGCCTTAAAGTCGTGGCTGTTGAACCGACTGAATCTCCCGTTATATCGGGTGGACAACATAGCCCGCATAAAATTCAAGGTATCGGTGCAGGATTTATTCCTAAAAACCTTAATACAGATTTATTGGATAGCATCGAATTAGTCAGCACCGAGGAAGCCTTCGCCATGCGCAAACAGTTGGCTGAAAAAGAAGGTATTTTAGCCGGCATATCAACAGGTGCTAGCGTTTGCGCCGCATTAAGAGTCGCCCAAACATTAGGTACCGGAAAATGTGTTGTCACCATGATGCATGATACAGGTGAGCGTTATTTAAGTATGAGTTAATAAAAAAGCATTTAGCCTGTCAATTGCTGTGCATTGATAGGCTAACAATTATGTCTCTGTACAGGACAAAAAATATAAACACTCTGTAAGCAACTGATTTATATAGAGTGGTTATTTTTCTTTATCATTAAAAATTAATGACTTATGTTGATATGAATTTTTTTGTCCTGTACAGAGCAATTATGTTATGTTTTATTGGCTACAGGGCGGTCTTTTTATCTCGGAAAATAATAACTTTTGATTATCGACTAAAATCATTTTATCACCTGAATAAAAAAGGCTTACCTTAACAGGTAAGCAACCATGAAGTTGAATATTTGATTTATTCTCTATTCTTACAATTGACGTACTACCATCTTTAAGCTTCACCGTGACCATATAAAATAAATAAGTACCGCTCATACCTAATTTTGGTAAATTGCGCTCTTTTTTTTCAATATTAGTTATTTCTGCCCATTCGTTTCGGGTGCTTTTTACATTCATTTCGCCTGAATATCTTACATAAACCACCAGAAGAGCGGTTAATGAAAGTGCAAAAATAAAAATAGACAAACGTCTCATGGCTTTTAATTTTTAAACATAGTTTATAGGTGCTCTATCACATAACCTGCTGTTGTCCAACACAGTAAATTAACACTGTCTTTTGTCCATTCTGCCAGTACAAACCGCTGTGCTTTTTGTCCGTCAATATCTAAATCATGCACTGCAGGTCTATGCGTATGACCATGAATTAGACGTGATGCTCGATACTGTCGCATCACGTTAATCACCGTACCGGCATTGACATCCATAATATCTTGAGATTTCTTTTTTTTATGGAAATAACTACGCAAACGATACCAGCGGGCATACAAAATTCTTAAAATAAGTGGTTTGGATAATACATTTTGCTGCCATTCTTGTGTGTGTGATTTTTGGCGAAAGGCTTGGTAAGGTAAATCATCGGTACAGAGTAAATCGCCATGAGTCAGCAAGGTGGGTGTGCCATATAAATCGATCAAGCTATACTCATCTAATAAAACCACCCCTGTTTGCTCACTAAAGCGTTTACCAATTAAAAAATCACGATTACCATGAATATAAAAAACGGGAACTCCCTGCGCCGTTAGTGCTTGTAAGTGTTTTTTAACGCGATTAATAGGTGGACTAAAATCATCATCGCCTATCCAAGTATCAAATAAGTCACCTAAAATATAAAGTGCTTTTGCCTTAGTCGCTCCTGTGTCTAAGAATTGTAAAAATTTCTTGGTCACTTCAGGACGCTCAATCGTTAAATGTAAATCTGAAATAAAAATGGTTGCATTATGCATAGAGGAAGGCAAAGTAAGAAAACGGCTCAATCAATATGAGCCGTTTGACTGATTACGTAATTTTAATTAAATGATTTCAGCTTTTTCGATAACAATGTCGGTTTTAGGCACATCCTGATGCCCGCCACGATTGCCTGTCGGAGCCTCTGCCATTTTATCAATAATATCTAAGCCCTCAATGACTTTACCAAAGACCGCATAGCCCCAGCCATTTTGTGTTGGAGCGGTATGGTTTAAAAAGTCATTATCTTTGTAATTGATAAAAAACTGAGCGGTCGCCGAATCAGGTACTCCGGTCCGCGCCATAGCAATAGTGCCACGATCATTTTTAAGGCCATTATCAGCTTCAATTTTGATGGCATCATGCGTTGGCTTTTGTTCAAAGTCCGTATCAAAGCCACCGCACTGCGCCATAAACCCCGGGATAATACGATGAAAAATAGTGCCATTATAAAAACCTTCTTCTACATAAGTCAGAAAGTTTTTAACCGTAATAGGTGCTTTTTCAGCGTCTAATTCGACAACAAAGTCACCGGCGGTTGTTTGAAATTTAACTGTGTTTAGTGTGTCTGACATATTATTTGTCCGTTCGAAGTGTAAGAAAAAGGTTATTGCATAGTATTGGGCAGCACTTGTGCTTTTTCAATCACAATATTAGTAATCGGTACATTACGGTGCCCCTTGCGACTGCCTGTCGCTTGCTGTGCCATTTTATCAACCACCTCCATACCGGAAATCACTTTACCAAATACAGCATAACCTGAACCGTTCTGAATGGGGTAGTTTAAGCTGTTATTATTAGCATAGTTGATAAAAAATTGTGCGGAAGCAGAATCGGGATGACTCATACGTGCCATAGCAATAGTCGCACGGTCATTTCTTAAGCCATTGTTTGATTCATTTTTAATGGGGGCGCGAGTGACTTTTTTCTGAAAATACCTATCAAAACCACCGCCTTGCGCCATAAACCCCGGAATAATACGGTGAAAAATAGTGCCATCATAATAGCCTGATTTAACATACTGTAAGAAATTATTGACGGTAATAGGTGCTTTTTGGTCATTTAGCTCAATAACAATATCACCTAATGTGGTTTGTAATTTAACGCGTGTTGGCGTTGAGGAAGCTGCAATTTCAGTTGCAAAAGAAGTAGTTGATGTGAATAAAAACAGCAAAAAAACAAATATGGGGCGCATGGAACTCACTATGATTTAAGATAAATTACAAATTCTATGTGTTTTTCTCTTGAAAGAGAAGTGTTAATGCTGGAAAATTGTACGATTAAATGCATGATAATGAGTAATTAAGACACAAGATGCACGCATACTTCTGTCGCTCTCTAATCAAATACTGAAAATAGTTAAAGTTAACAATGTTAAAAATTTATAATACGCTTACGCGATCTAAAGAAGTTTTTACGCCTAGAGTTGCAGGTCAAGTAGGAATGTATGTTTGCGGCATGACCGTTTATGACTACTGTCATATAGGCCATGCACGCGTTATGGTCGTTTTTGATAATGTAGCACGTTATTTACGGTATTCCGGCTATCAATTGACTTATGTGCGTAATATAACGGATATTGATGATAAGATTATTCAGCGTGCGCAAGAAAATGGTGAAGATATTGCTACCTTGACCGAACGCTTTATTGACGCAATGCATGAAGATGAGCGTGCTTTAGCTGTTTTACCACCCGATATAGAGCCTAAAGCAACACAGTCCATGGATGATATTATCGTCATGATTACTGAGCTGTTTGAAAAAGGCATTGCTTATACAGGCACAAATGGCGACGTATTTTATGCGATTGATAAATTTACTGATTACGGGGCTTTATCGGGTAAAAAATTAGATGAATTACAAGCGGGTGAACGCGTTGAAGTCGATCAAGCCAAAAAGAACCCATTTGACTTTGTTTTATGGAAAAAGGCAAAAGTCGGCGAACCCTATTGGAATTCACCTTGGGGACGCGGTAGACCCGGCTGGCATATAGAATGCTCTGCAATGTCCACAAAATGTTTAGGACACCATTTTGATATTCATGGCGGTGGTATGGATTTGCAATTTCCACATCATGAAAATGAAATAGCCCAATCCGAAGGCGCGACCGGCGAGAAATTTGTTAATGTCTGGATGCATAATGGTTTTGTGCGCATTAATGAAGAAAAAATGTCCAAGTCTTTGGGCAATTTTTTTACTGTCAGAGACGTATTAAAGCGTTATCGCGCGGAAGTAGTGCGCTTTTTTGTATTATCCAGCCATTATCGTAGCCCGCTAAATTATTCAGATGAGCATTTAGATGAAGCCGGTACTGCCTTAACGCGTTTATATACTGCTTTACGCGATGTAAACATCAAAACGGGCGTAAAGTCTGATTATACGGAGCGTTTTAAACAAGCAATGGATGATGATTTTAATACACCTGTTGCAGTCGCTGTTTTATTTGATATGGCAAGAGAATTGAATAAATTGAAAACCAATGATACTGAGCTTGCCGCGCAATTAGCGGGTGAGTTAAAAGAACTTTCAGATGTACTCGGAATTTTGCAAGATACCCCTGAAAATTTTTTACAGGCAACTGATGCCGTGCCTGCAGGCGGATTAAACGAGCAAGACATCAAT
>JALSIU010000253.1 GCA_026989715.1 Methylomonas sp. | reverse complement strand
TGCCCATCACTACGCGCATTATGTTTTCGATTCCTTTGGTTGTTGTTAGCGGCAGTTTGTTGATTGAGAGTTACTTTGGTATTCCTGGTATTGGCAAAATCACTTACGATGCTATTGTTGCGGGCGATCAAAACATCCTAAAAGCCATTGTTGGTTTAACGGCTATGTTATTCGTCATCGTGCTATTATTAACCGACATCTTATACCGCGTCTTTGATCCGCGTGTGGAGCTCAAATAATGACATCAAAAACTTTAACTAATGCAAACGCATTTGACCCTAATAATTTTGAAAAAGGGGATTCGCTGTGGGACAAAGCGTGGTATAAATTTAAGCGTGATCGCATGGGAAAAACAGGTGCATTTATTGTACTAGTCTACTTTATTATAGCCTTGGGTGTTTGGTTTGGAATCTGGGGAGGGGCTTGGAGCGATACTTCTGATGATTTATGGCAAGGACCAAGCATGCAACACTTGTTTGGAACCAATGTTATTGGTTCGGATGTATTAACCCGTGTCATTTACAGCACTAAAGTGGCTTTTGAAGTTGGGTTTATTGTGGCGGTCTTATCCACTGTTTTGGGGGCTATTTTGGGTTCTTTATCTGGCTATTTTAGCGGGACTTGGGTTGATTCTGTCATTCTATGGCTGATGGGAGTGCTTGACTCCATTCCATTTTATTTGTTTGTAGCGGCTGTTGCTTTTGCTTTAAAAGAGAACCCATTTGCCATGCATATTGCCATGATTTCCACCTTTTGGACTGGAACGGCTCGGGTGGTGCGTGGTGAAGTTATAAAACTCAAAGGGCAAGAATTTGTTGAGGCTGCCAAGTCAATAGGTGTCACCGAAACAAATATCATCTTCAAACACATTATGCCAAATACCTCTCATATTTTGTTGGTACAATCGACTATTGCTTTTGTAGCGGCCATTAAATCAGAAGTCATCTTGAGCTTTTTGGGGCTCGGTGTTAAAGACGGTGTCTCATGGGGATTAATGATTTCAGAATCCACACAAGATGTTCTGGCAGGGCATTTTAATAACTTTCTCTCTTCATCTGTGTTTTTATTCGTGCTTGTTATCGCTTTTAATATGTTTTCTGATTCCATGCAAGATGCACTTGATCCCAAAAAGGTCAGCTAATGAAAATTTTATCTATTTTAGCTTTATACATTTTAATCACTTCATGTGGTAGCAGCCCATCTCGCCGTGTACATGAAAAACAGCGAACATCCTCAGATGTACAAATTGATGCATTTGATTTTACCAATAAAAAACTTGAGTTACGTTTTGAATACCGAACTTACGTTGAAAAAATATTAACTTCAATGAGTTGTGATCTAACCCTCAATAAAGAACCTTCAATTAAACTCATCAAAGATAGTCAACTAGAACTTGGGGCTTTTTCAACCGAAATTATTTCTTTTGATCTAAATTCTCAAGCATTACCTGCGATGGAAAAAGCTAAAACCATAGATTACAATATCGAATGCACTGCCACATATGATAAAGGCACTGAATACATGCAAAAGCATTCCGTTTTACATTTGGTTCCTGCAAGCCAAAGTAGATACAGATAATAGTCAGACTGCCTTGAGTAAAGTTGATTTCCCATAATTATTGGTGAGTACTTCTGCAAATAAATGAGTACCGTTTTTGACGGCGTTGACCCAATCCTCTCCTGCGGACTCATTGGCATTATCACTAATAAATTTATACGCCTCAAAAGCGACATCATGATGCTCGCACACTTTCTTTAAAGCATAAGCTTCCATATCGACTAGGTCAATCTCAATACCAAGCCCTTCAAGCTGTTTTTTAGCATCCGTAATAAAACAATCACTAGTGCCCAAAACAATGCCTTGCTCTTCAGGCAAAACTTCATTGCTCAAAGGCGTAATGCCACGCGGAAAATTCAACCCTCTTACATCCATATCGGCTTGCACAAAGTGAGCGACTTTATGCAAACCAACCAAATTGGCAACACCACCTGCGGTTCCGTAGTTGATGACCAATTCAGGTGAAAACG
>JALSIU010000252.1 GCA_026989715.1 Methylomonas sp. | reverse complement strand
TGCTCCTTTTTATTTAGCATCCAATCTGGTTTATTACCCGTATAAACTACTTACTAAATCACTTACTCACTACTGGTGTTCCCATGACAATGAAACAATCACTTGCCTTATCAAGCTTACTATTAGCGAGCTTAACAACTTCAACGCTCTACGCTAAAGTACCGGGCATTACTACGGGTGAACAGCTCCAAGCATCCGCTGAAAAACGTACCAAAATTATCAGCACGGCAGAGTTAAAAAAAGCACTGGACGAAGACTTAGATATGGTGCTGATAGATGTTCGCCTCCCTTCGGAAATCAAAGCGATGGGCGGTGCGATTAAAGCACCTCAGAACCGTAACATTCCACGCGGCTGGCTCGAATACCGCGTGACCAGTGCGGCGCTTAGTAAAGATACACCCATTGTCGTATATTGTGGTGCAGGTATTAGAACGCCATTAGCAGCAGATACCTTACAAAAAATGGGTTACACCAATGTGAAAAATTACTCAGCAGGGTTTCTTGGTTGGCGTGATGCAGGAATGCCCATCGCTAAATAACAGCTGCAATTAACAAATCATGAGTCTCAACATTGCTCTCTTAAGCATGACGACTCACCCCATGACAGGCGTGTACACGTTTAAAAATGGTGGCACCTCAAAAATAAAATGGGTAGAAGAAAAAAACGGTTGTTTAGTATGGAACCCTGCACCACAAGCTGATGAGCAAGTAAGTTGGGATGGTGATTGTATTAATGGCTATGGCGAAGGTGAGGGAACGCTAAGGTTCGTTACAAACAACTTAGAGCAAGCCTACATTGGCGCACTCACTAAGGGTAAGAAAAATGGTGAAGGCACCTATAAGTGGATCAAGCATGATAAACCCTGCGATGAAAAGAAGGCTAATATCTATTATTGCTATAAAAGCTTTGTGGGAAAATTTACAAATGACCTATTTGATAAAGGCACTTATACGTTAATAAGTGGAAAAAAAGTAGCAGGTCAAAATTATATAGAAAGGATGAAGGCGAATAATATGGCAGCGTTTCAAGCGATACTGGATAGTAATAACTTTATTCAGCAGCAACGAGAACTTAACAACGCAACTCTTGATAGGCTACATACAGAGAAAATGACCAATGATTAAAGAATATCAATCTTATTATTTCTAGGGGTATTAATCACGCAATGTATTTTTATTCGACTCTTTAAAAAGAAGTGATACTATGAGACCTTTGCACGAGTCGGTGGCGAAAGAAATATCGGATGAAATTCCACTGATTGAGGCGGGAAATGAAGCTAATAACGAGTTATTAGCAAGTTTTCCAACGAAAAGCAGTGGAGTTCAGCCATATTTACTTGTCATCCGAGTCGTGCAAAGGTCTCACTATGATGTTATAAAGCTAAAACCAAGTCTATTGCTAAAAATTTAATCAAACTACGACTAAAGTCGTATAGTATAAACACAGATAATGAAAGAGGTCGGTATGTAGGGTACACAAATGCTGAGTGGCACCCTGATGGAAGAATACTTTTTACCAGCAATGATTCTGAAAAAACAGGGATTTTTATAACTGACACAGCATTTTCTGACAACTTAACTCGTATCGATAAAAATAAAATTAACCAAGCTGTTGATTATCTTGATGTAAGTCCAAGTGGTGACAAATTGGTGTTTAGCATGCTATCTGATATTTGGATAATGAATATTAACGGTGATAACTTGGTTAAATTGGTATCTGAGGATGCTTCTCTAGTTTACCCAACCTGGTCGCCTGATGAAAAATACATTGCATATCTTACTTACAGTGCTCTTAGTCAAGGTTCTACAGCTTATCGAAAAATTTCTTTTTATAACTTGAGGAATAAAGATAAATTTGAATTTAGCACTAGCAGTATACTTCCCCCGAATACTGCTAATACATATAACTATCTACCAATAGGCAATCTTAGTTGGGTTAATTGAGACCTTTGCATGAGATCTCATTTTCCAATTTATTCTGATAATTGAGTTGGATGTTAAAAAAACATCAAATCAATCGCTAGTTCTTCTCTATTTTTACCTTAATACTTACATTTTTAAGCCTA
>JALSIU010000251.1 GCA_026989715.1 Methylomonas sp. | reverse complement strand
CATGATATATAAAATATTGGTAAGTCTTTGTGAATAAAACGATAAAGCAAGCCCCGTTGATTGCACATATTATTTATAGGTTGGATGTCGGGGGCTTGGAAAATGGATTAATTAATTTAATTAATCAAATGCCGGTTGATAAATATCGGCATATCATCATTTGTTTAAAAGGCAGTACTCGCTTTCGGGAACGCTTGCAAAGAGATGATGTGCAGATAATTGATTTGCAAAAGCGAGATGGCCAAGATTGGGCATCGTTTATTGCTTTATATCGAATCCTTAAGCAACAACAAGTGGATATTATACATACACGTAATTTAGCGACTATTGAATATCAAATACCTGCCTTTTTGGCAGGGGTAAAAAATACCGTTCATAGTGAGCATGGCTGGGATACCTTTGACCCTGACGGCAATAATAAAAAGTATCAAATATTACGGCGATTAATAAGTCCGTTAATTAAGGTATTTATTCCTTTATCTTTGCATTTGCAGAGTTATCTCGTTAACAAGGTAGGCATAGCTGAGCAAAAAATTGTCAGAATTTGTAATGGCGTAGATATTGATAAATTTTATCCTGCTATCACAAAAGAATTAGTCGCTGATTGTCCATTGGCACAAGGGGACGATATTATTAATATAGGGACTGTCGGGCGTATGCAAGGCGTAAAAGATCAGCTTACTTTGGTTCGAGCCTATATTCTGCTACTTACAAAAAATCCTGATTTGCATGGCAAGGTTAATTTATTATTAATTGGGGATGGACCATTGCGTGAACAGGCCTTGGTTTTGCTGGAAAATAATCAGTTACTAGAGCATGTCTGGTTACCTGGTGCGCGTGCTGATATTGCCGCCATTATGCGCTCATTGGATATTTTTGTTTTGCCTTCACAGGCTGAAGGTATTTCTAATACTATTTTAGAGGCGATGGCCACAGGTTTACCAGTCGTGGCAACCGCTGTGGGTGGAAACTCTGAATTAGTGCAATCGGGAGAAACGGGGTTATTGGTGCCGCACTCAGAACCTGAAACACTCGCCGAAGCACTATTGACCTTACTTGAAAATAAATCCGCAAGGCTGCAACTTGGAGAGAAGGGTTATCAGCGTGTGTTAGCGAATTTTTCAATACAGGCGATGGTTAAAAAATATACTGATGTATATGATTCATTACGATTAAAAAGGAAATAATAATATGTGTGGTATTGTCGGTATTTATGATTTAACTGCCAAGCGTGAAATTAATCGTGATTTATTATCACGCATGAATGAATCTCAATTTCATCGCGGACCTGATGAGGGTGGCTTACATATTGAAGCTGGCTTGGGTTTAGGTCATCGGCGTTTATCGATTATTGATTTGTCCAGTGGACAGCAACCTATGCATAGTCAAGATGGCAATGTGGTGTTGACATATAATGGTGAGGTGTATAATTTTCCCGAATTGCGTAAAGAGTTAGAGGCAATGGGATACTGCTTTAAAACGCATTGTGATACTGAAGTCATTGTTTATGCTTGGCAAGCATGGGGCGAGGATTGTGTTTTGCATTTGCGTGGTATGTTCGCATTTGCCATTTGGGATAGAGATAAGCAAACTTTATTTTTAGCACGCGATAGATTAGGTATTAAACCCTTGTATTATTCTGAGACACAGGCGGGACAATTTATCTTTGCCTCTGAATTAAAAGCACTGCAAGAACACCCTGATTTACCAAGAGAAATGGATCCTGCAGCCATTGAAGAGTATTTTACCTTTAGCTATATTCCTGATCCTAAGACTATCTACAAAGGGGTTTATAAATTAGAGCCTGGCTTTTGCTTAAGTATTAAGCGAGGTGATACATCATATCAGCCACGACAGTATTGGGATGTTGATTTTAATGCTTCTGTGCAAGGTTCAACAAAAGACTTAGGTGAAGAATTAATCGAGCGAGTGCGCGAGGCTGTTAAAATTCGCACCATTGCGGATGTGCCGTTAGGGGCTTTTTTGTCGGGTGGTGTGGATTCCAGTGCTATTGTTGCCATGATGGCAGGTTTATCGAGTGAGCCTGTGAACACCTGTTCCATTTCATTTGGCGACCCTAAGTTT
>JALSIU010000250.1 GCA_026989715.1 Methylomonas sp. | reverse complement strand
ATGCGTACAAAAGAGGCTGAGTATAAAAGTACCGGTATGGATAATGCTGAGTTAGACCGTGATGCCTTAATTGCCGGCATGGTTGCCAACCCTAAATTAATCGAACGCCCCATTGTTATCGCCAATGGCAGAGCAGCAGTCGGTCGCCCTCCCGAAAATGTTTTAGCTATTTTGTCATGACGCAAATATTGGTTTTATACTATAGCCGTGATGGTGCAACTAAAGCGATGGCGCAACATATTGCCCGAGGTATAGAATCAACCGGCTGTGATGCAATCTTACGCACAGTGCCTAATATCTCAACGGTCTGTGAGCAAACGGTGGCGGATATTCCCGAATCAGGCTCATTATATGCCAGCTTAGATGACTTAAATCATTGTGATGGCTTAGCACTCGGCAGCCCGACCCATTTTGGTAACATGGCCGCCCCGCTGAAATACTTTATTGACCATACCAGTGCAGCCTGGTTTAGTGGTGCACTATGCAATAAACCCGCCGTTGTTTTTACATCCACAGGCAGTATGCATGGTGGCCAAGAAAGCACGCTACTCTCAATGATGCTGCCTTTATTGCATCACGGTATGTTACTCTTAGGCATTCCCAGTAGTGAAGATGCACTAAGAGAAACACAAACCGGCGGTACCCCTTATGGCGCCAGCCATGTTGCCCATAACCAGTCCACCTTAAGCCAAGATGAAAAAACGCTATGCTTTGCACTCGGTGCTCGCTTAGCTAAAACCGCTCTTAAACTAAAAGACTCATGACAGCACGCCACTATTATGCCATTGCCTTAACCGGTTATTTTGGTCTATTTATACTCCTTATGCTATGGAATACCGTGCTATCGCCGCCAGAGCAATTGCCTGTTGCTTTAGCTCTGATTGCTATCGTCAGCCCTTTACTCTTTGTATTATTAGGTTTTCTTAACGGCAAAACCAAAAGCTGTTCTTGGATGGCTTACATCAGCATGCCTTATTTTATTCATGGTTGTATTGAAACCTATGTACGGATAGACCCTTTATTACCTGCCTTAGAAGTTGTTTTCAGCCTGATGCTATTTTTTGGTGCCAGCCTTTTTGTACGTCATAGTAGCCGAGAACAACAAGCATGAGCACACAACAGCTCCCTTTACAATTTGAGCTTGCAGCCGAGCAATCTTTCAGTAGTTTTTATACCGGTAATAATCAAGAAGCCATTGCGGCATTGACTGCAACAGCAATGGGTACCGGCGAGCGGCAATTGTTTATATGGGGAGCCGCTGGCACCGGTAAAACGCATTTATTACAAGCCTGTTGCCAATTAGCTCATCAACAACAATTAAATGCCTTTTACTTACCCTTATCCGGCATCAACCCACCTAAACCGGAAATACTTGAGGGCTTGGATAAATTTGATTTAGTCTGTATTGATGATATTGCCGATTGTGCAAACCATAGTGAGTGGGAACAAGCTTTATTTAATTTTTACAACCGACACAGAGATAACGATCACCACCTGATACTCTCAGCACATTGCCCACCTCACTTGCTCCCAATTCAATTACCGGATTTGAAAACGCGCATGAGCTGGGGCTTAACTTTAAAATTACAAGAACTCACCGATGCCGATTGTATTGCCGCCTTTACATGCAAAGCCAAATATTTAGGGCTAGCCATCTCACCACAGGTTGGCCGATTTCTCAGCAAACATTATGCGCGTGACTTAGCCGCTCTATGGGACTTATTACCTAAACTAGAACAGGCTACTTTAGTTGCCAAACGCAAATTGACCGTACCTTTTTTAAAAGAGGTGCTACTACAAAAAAACGATGCCAACGAATAACCACCCCATTATCTGTCATGCTATTAACAAAATATGTCAGTTGAGCTGACATATTTGTCATATTCACACTGACAGATTATGTCAGTCAAACCTATTGACCTTGTACCCGTACAGGCTTCATAAAATCCTCTACAGAAAATCATCATCACAAACCTATTAAAATATATATAAATCAATATGTTATTGAAAATAATATACTGCATAATGTGGTAAAACTAAATTTTTTCATATTGGCACAGTATTCGCTTTAATTAATGCAAACACATTCATTAATCCAATAAGGTGGCTTCCATTATGAAAAGAATTACACATTCAATTGTTGCACTACTTTTCACAGCAACTTGCACAATGGCCAATGCTGCCACAATTGAAATATCGACTAGGAGTATTACCGGCAGCATTAATAATAATGACTTTATCAATTCATGGAACAGTCAAACCTCTACTATTAACACAAGCTCTATCAGTGAATTTACTGCCTTCTATTCAGGTAATAACAGCATAAGCCGTTTATCTGTTGATTTTAGCACTAGCCAAGCGGGCACATGGGGCTTTCAGGCAGGTTTAGATGCGCATTACGGCGCGGCTCTGTACCTTGATAATACTTTAATAGGCAATCGAGTCGATGATTTATGGTGGAGCTATAACTGGAATAATACGGATGTGATGAATTTACTCAATAACCCTGTTGCTGCCGGTGACCATACGCTAGATATTTACTGGGCTGAAAGTTGTTGTAATGGCTATAGTAGCGCACGCTTTACAACAGATGGTAGCAACTGGCAAACACTCTCTACAGCCAATCTTGCTAGTTATGCTGTTCCGGAACCTATGACTATTGCATTATTAAGTCTTGGTTTAGTCGGAGTAGTGGCTCAACGTCGCAAATAATCATCTTACAAAACCGCCAGCCCTATCTGGGCTGGCCACACTCTAAACGCCGCTCAATAAATCTGTATTTCATTGCCAACTACGATAAACCACGCAATAAGTCTTGCTTAATATCTTCAATATTTTCTAGCCCCACCGAAATACGTACTAAACTATCTTTAATCCCAGCTTGCAACCTGACTTCAGGTGCTAAACGACCATGTGTCGTACTGGCAGGATGAGTAATGGTGGTTTTAACATCACCTAAATTCGCCGTAATTGATAACAGTTGAGTCGCATCAATCAAACGCCAAGCCTGCTCTTTGCCACCTTTTAATTCAAAACTCACCACCCCACCAAAATGACTCTGTTGCTGTTTGGCTAAAGCATGTTGCGGATGAGATTCCAAACCGGGATAGTGCACTTTAGCAACAGCCTCTTGGCTTTCCAGCCATTTGGCTAATGCAAAAGCATTATCACAATGCGCCTGCATTCTAACCGCTAAGGTTTCTAAACCCGATAAAAATATCCAAGCATTAAACGCGCTCATAGTCGCGCCCCCCGTACGTAAATAAGGGTAAATCGACTGCTCAATGATTTCTTCACTCGCAATTACCGCCCCACCCACGCAACGCCCTTGGCCATCTATATATTTAGTTGCAGAATGCACCACAATATCAGCACCTAAGCTTAAAGGTTTTTGCATAATGGGCGTACAAAATACATTATCAACAACCAATAAGCAGTCTTGCTGATGGGCAATCTCAGCCAATGCACTAATATCCACTAATTCCATCATAGGGTTAGACGGTGTTTCCACAAATAAAAATTGCGTATTCGGCTGAATGGCAGCTTGCCATGCGTCAAGATTAGATAATTCAACAAACGTCGTTTCTACGCCAAATTTGGCAAAATAATTCTGAAATGTTAAAACCGTATTACCAAAAACACTACGCGAACAAACAACATGATCACCTGCTTTTAATAAGCTCATACCAATAGCCATAATGGCCGCCATTCCCGAAGCAAAAGCCAAACAACGCTCGCCTTGCTCCATTAGTGCAAGTCGCTCCTGAAAAGTATTGACTGTCGGATTGGTAAAACGTGAATAAATATTCCCCGCTTGTTGCCCTGTAAAGCGCAACGAAGCTTCCTTTGCACTTTTAAAAACGTAACTAGAGGTCATAAAAATAGGCATGCTATGTTCATCTTCATGCGTACGTTGCTGCCCTGCTCTAATAGCTTGTGTTTCTACGGAATAATCTTCCCAATTTTTATCAGTCATGCGCTTCTTTCTTCAACTCACTTAAAATTATTTAATAGATTTTGCTCTAAAATCGGCTCTATTTATCCTATTGCCCATGTACAATAGCTAGCCCTACACTATTATACGCACTATCATTATGATTTATTAACCCGACTCACTTTATAATAGATAAATACCCACATGCACAGCACACCCAATCTTGAGCTAGCCGCTCAAAAATTAGGACTGTTCCTCCTACAATCTCAATCTTGCCTAAGTACCGCCGAATCCTGCACAGGTGGTTGGATTGCACAAAGCATTACGGATATAGCAGGCAGCTCAGCCTGGTTTGATTGTGGCTTTGTAACCTATAGTAATCGCGCCAAAACTGATATGCTCGCTGTCCCTACCGACCTAATTTCCCAATTTGGAGCCGTCAGCGCCGAAATCGCTGCACTCATGACAGCCGGCGTGCTAAGCCGGTGCCCCGCAGATTATGCCATTGCCACTACAGGCATTGCCGGCCCAACAGGTGGCACAGCGCAAAAACCGATTGGTACCGTTTATTTAGCATGGCAACAACGTGGTCACCCCGCCGTCATTGTGTTAAAAAAGTTTAGTGGCGACCGCAAACAAGTACGCATGCAAGCCGTTTATGCTGCACTTAATTTAATTCCTGATGCTAAAGGAGCATAAATCTGCCTATCAACTTACCCGATACCAAGACAATAAGGCTCTAGTATTAAAAAAGTGATGTGGTATAGTGCAATATACAGTAAAGTAGCATATAAGAGGAAAACAGCACTTAATACTTAAAAATGCTGCATTACCCCAGTCTAGCCAATTTGCCTGTCAATTCATTTAAACTCATGATTTATTAGCTACCATTCAGTCATTCATGACACTAAAATCTTCAAAAATAATAAAGGAGTCGATTATGTTAGCAAAAATTACCGTAGCAGATTATATGACTAAACACCTGGTTAAATTATCACCAGATATGAATGTCATCGATGCTATCCAAAGAATATTAGACCATAAAATTACCGGCGCACCTGTTATTGATGCGCAGGGCAAAGTCATTGGTGTATTTACAGAAAGAGATGGTATAAAAGTTGTTTTGGAGGCGGCTTACAACCAGAGCGGTACAGGTAAAGTCGCTGAATTTATGACCGATCAGGTTGTCCATGTAGAGGCTGAAACCAGCATTGTGGATTTAGCTGAAAAATTTCAAGGCTCCTCTGTAAGAAGTTTTCCTGTTTATAAAGATAAGAACTTGGTGGGTATTATTAGCCGTACAGATGTACTCAGAGCATTAACCAGTAATGCGTAACATCCGCTAACACTCCAAAATAGCATTTATGTGCATTACCGGCTCGTAGAACGGGTAATGCACCACTATAACGAAAATATTAGCCTGATTTTTACTGTGTAAGCACTTTGATATATTCACCAACCGCTTCACGGCTTGAACCGACAAGCATGCGCACCTGACCGGTGCTAGCGACTTCCATCTGCCCCGCAACTTCAATCAGTTCCCCTGATTCTGCTTGGCCGGTATACGTTGCCGTGTAACAAATAACTTCTGTCACGGTATGATGTTTAACGAGGAACCGTGCAGGGTAATCAAAAGCATATTGTGCCTCTATCACGACAGCCTGAATAACAGATGCACCTTGTTTGACATAATTTCTCTCACTCTCAGTCGGCTCAACAACCACTAAGTTTAAATCAAACTTACGCCCATTAATTAGGGCTTTATTATATTTACGCTGTTCGTGCCAGACATAATCCGTATAACTTAAATCGCACTGTCGCCGATGATAAGCCTCTTGCCAAGCAGTCGCATCTAATGCTTGTAATTTATCGGCTGCTATCAGTTGTGCAATAATCCTCCTTAAACAATGAAAAGCTTGTCTATCATAGACCACTAAATCAATATCTGAACTTGGGTTCTGCGCACCAATTAATAATGAACCGGTCACACCTATCTCCGACAAGGAAACACCTGCAGCCTGTAATAAATGACATAAAGCATGTAAATCCTGCTCAACTTTATCTTGACTATTTTTTACCAGCAATGCCTGTAAGCGTTGTTTAGGCTGGTGATGCATCACAATGGACTGCACATCAACCGCATGTAAATGCGCTGATTTTTGTACTGAAAAAAATAAATATTGGGGATATTTTGCTTGCAATAACTGATTGGCCGATAAAGTATCTAATTTTTGCCAACCTGAATTTTGCAACACATAACGCAAAAAACAAAGCACCTTACCCTGCTCCAAACCTTGTGCAACAACGGCAAAAACCAAGCCTTCTTCCGTTTGGATAAAATCTTTTGCTAAATACAATCTATGCACTAAGCTGTCTCATATCGATTGCGACCCTTTTCTTTTGCTCTATATAAGGCCTCATCAGCGGCTTTAGTAATTTCTTCGCCACTTTTATATTGACCATTATAGGTTGCCACTCCCAAGCTCAAAGTAACGTATGGCGCAACCTTCGAACCACTGTGTTCAATGGCAAGTGCCGCTACCGCCTCTCTTACCTTTTCAGCAAAACAACTCGCACCTTGTAAATGAGTATTAGGCAAAATAAAGATAAATTCTTCACCGCCATAACGACAAGCCAAATCTGTCGGTCGCCCCACGGCCTTTTGCAGACATTTTCCTATTAACTCAAGACAGCTATCACCTACCTGATGCCCATAGGAATCATTGTAAATCTTAAAAAAATCAATATCACAAATAATAATACTTAAAGGCTCTTTCTTACGTTTTGCTAATTTATATTCTTTCTCTAAAGTTTGATCAAAATGACGACGATTGGCCAAGCCTGTTAACTTATCAAACATAGATAAATGCAATAATGCTGTGTTTGCTTCGACCAATTCTGCTTGTACCTGCTTTAACTTCTGCCGCATATAATAAATGCGTTCCATTGCCGTAATCTGTAACTGTAAGCGCAACGGGTTGATGGGCTTAGGTAAATAAGCATCGCCACCTGCTAAAAATCCCTGCGTATATGAATCATCATCATTTTTAGTTGTTAAAAAAATAATAGGGAACCACCCTTCATCGCCTTTTAACTTTCTAATTTGTTGCGTTGCTTCAAAGCCATTGATTCCCGGCATTTCTACATCCATTAGTGCCAAATCAACCGTGTTATCGCGTACATATTTAACCGCACCTTCACCTGTTTCCTCTTCGATAACTTCATGCCCAAATGGCACAACACATTGAGCAACTAATAAACGTATTGCCTGACTATCATCTACAATTAAAATTTTCATCTGTATTTCATACTCCACCTTTAATTTTGAAAGATAGTTCAAAAATTAAAACTATTTTGTCAATATATCCAAGCCAGCATTATCAGTATTAGAGTCTACACCCAAATGGCCTAAGTGCAATCCTGCAAAATCAAATAAATCGTTATCTGCCAACTGTGAAGGCGCAACATTTTGTAAACTGGAAAAAATACTCTCTAAACGCCCCGGCGTATTTTTATCCCAGTTTTCTAACATTTTTTTCATAACCTGCCGTTGCAAGTTTTCCTGTGAGCCACATAAATTACAGGGAATAATAGGAAAGGCTTTAAACTCAGCATATTGTGCAATGTCTTTTTCTTTGCAATACGCAAGGGGGCGTATCACGATATTATGACCATCATCACTGCGCAATTTAGGCGGCATCGCCTTTAATTTGCCGGCATAAAAAATATTAAGAAAAAAGGTTTCCAATATATCATCACGATGATGCCCTAAGGCAATTTTAGTCACGCCTTGTTGCTTGGCATAACCATACAAAGAACCACGCCGTAAACGCGAACACAAACTACAAGTCGTTTGCCCTTCCGGTATCACTCGCTTGACGACGCTGTAGGTATCATTTTCAATAATATGAAATGGCACACCTAATTCCGTTAAATATTGCGGCAAAACATGCTCAGGAAACCCTGGCTGCTTTTGGTCTAAGTTAACCGCTAAAATATCAAACTCAATGGGAGCCGTTTTTTGTAAATGCAACAAAATATCGAGTAAAGTATAGGAATCTTTACCACCTGACAGGCAGACCATTACCTTATCACCAGCCTCAATCATATTAAAATCAGCAATAGCACTACCAACATTTCGACGCAATCGTTTATGCAGCTTATTCAGTTCGGTTCGATCTTTTTTAGTATTCAACATTGTCGTCACAATAACAAGAGGAGTCATTAGCCACAAAGCAAGGCTCTAGTAAGCAAAGTAACTCCTAACAAAATAGGTGAATGGCTTAACGAAAGGGTAAGCCAATGTTAATTGGCTGAGCGACTATAAAACCGCTCACTTTTTAACAAAAAAGGCGGAAAAACACTATAACAATAGTACTTTTCCGCCTTTTTATTCAGTATTAAAAGTCAATTTTGACTAAATTATCCGTTATAACGCTGAAAAATCAAACTAGCATTTGTACCGCCAAAGCCGAAACTATTTGACATCAAAGTATTCAAAGTCACATCATCTTTACGCGTTGTCACAATCGGCATCCCATCAGCAACCGGGTCAAGCTGTGTAATATTAGCAGAAGCACTGATAAAATTATTTTGCATCATCAAAATAGAATAAATCGCTTCATTCACACCAGCCGCCCCTAATGCATGACCTGTTAAAGATTTAGTCGAAGTGATAAAAGGCATATCTTCAGGACTGAACACTTCACGTAATGCGCCTAATTCACGCTCATCACCCACCGGCGTACTAGTGCCATGTGCATTAACATAATCGACTTTACCGTTAGTCGTTGCCATCGCTTGCTGCATACAGCGTACAGCACCCTCTCCGGACGGTTGCACCATATCATAACCATCTGAGGTTGCACCATATCCTGTGATTTCAGCATAGATTTTTGCACCACGCGCTTTAGCATGCTCCAATTCTTCCAGCACCAATACGCCACCACCACCCGAAATAACAAAGCCATCACGCGTTAAATCATACGCACGTGAAGCCGTTTCCGGCGTGTCATTATATTTTGATGACATCGCGCCCATCGCATCAAATAAGACCGACATGGTCCAATGTACTTCTTCACCACCACCGGCAAACACAATATCTTGCTTGCCTAGCTGAATTTGCTCCATAGCATTACCAATACAATGCGCACTGGTTGCACAAGCCGAAGTAATGGAATAGTTGATACCTTTAATTTTAAAAGGCGTTGCCAAACAGGCTATATTAGTACTTGACATGGTACGAGGCACCATATAGGGCCCCACTCTTTTCAGGCCTTTTTCACGTAAAATATCAGCAGCAGCAACTAGGTTTGATGTTGAAGGCCCTCCTGAGCCCATAATTAAACCTGTGCGTACGTTAGATACTTCATTTTCTTCCAAGCCAGAGTCCGTAATGGCCTGTTGCATGGCAATATAATTAAATGCTGCACCATCGCCCATAAAACGCTTTACTTTACGATCAATAAAATCATCAAGATTAACATCAATGGCACCACGCACATGGCTACGAAAACCTAATTCTTTATAATCTTCGGCAAAACTAATTCCAGAACGCCCTTCTTGCAATGATGTCAGAACTTCTTCACTGTTATTTCCAATACTAGAAACAATTCCTAGCCCTGTTATAACTATTCTTTTCATAACTCGCCTCTTAGAAGTCTGTTGTATTTGTAAATAAACCCACGCGCAAATCATTTGCCGTGTAAATTACTTTACCATCAACTTCCATTGTTGCATCCGCAATTCCCATCACTAACTTACGCATGATGACACGCTTTAATTGCACACGATAAATAACTTTTTTTGCGGTCGGCAGAACTTGGCCGGTAAATTTTACCTCACCAACGCCGAGTGCTCGACCTCTACCAGGGCCACCTTTCCAGCCCAAATAAAAACCGACAATTTGCCACATGGCATCTAACCCTAAACACCCAGGCATCACTGGGTCACCCGCAAAATGACAATCAAAAAACCATAAGTCAGGGTTAATATCAAGTTCGGCAATCACCTCTCCTTTACCAAATTCCCCCCCTTCATCAGAGATATGCGTAATGCGATCCATCATCAACATATTTGGTAAGGGCAGTTTGGCATTTCCAGGCCCAAATAAACCATTTTTACCAGACTCTAATAATTCTTCGCGA
Source organism: Methylomonas sp. (assembly GCA_026989715.1). Taxonomy (GTDB): domain Bacteria; phylum Pseudomonadota; class Gammaproteobacteria; order Methylococcales; family Methylomonadaceae; genus Methyloprofundus. The sequence continues at coordinate 4,152 of JALSIU010000250.1, read as the reverse complement.
TCATAACTCGACTGTTTCTGCATTCCCAATCCTGTTTTATAATTATTTTTCTCAATTCTCTTATTATACCTTGTAATTAAATAAGGATTAGGTTTTTATCATTTCTTTTAAACTTAAAATAATTAATGCAAGGCTCTGCCACATCCTTTGTAAGTTTGCCCTTCTACAATCATGTTAACAGTCGCCTCAAATAGCTCACCACTCATAGAATCACGGCAAGATACCCCCTTAATCTCTACAAAAAGTGACGACTGCTTGGCTTTAATACGGTAATGTGTGGTGCGGGTCGCTTGATCTATTACCGGCGATATATAATCAAATTCAAGCTTCTCAGCGGCTAAAGGTCGGTTAAATACAATGCGCTCCCCTTTTATAAGCTCCAACACCCAGTCTGGCTCATGGCCGACTGCACGAAAATCTACACCTTCCAATTTAGCATGCTCCCAAATAGCTTTAGCAGGATTATTTTTACAGCCCTGATAAAGCATCCCTTTTATTTCTAACATAGCTTCCTTATTTTTACTCCAGAATATAATCTGCTCACCACTGTATTTCATACCGGAGGCTGCCGACACATGCATTAAGGTGACCGTACGCTCAGGCAAAAACAGCCAAGCCTGTTGATTATCTATGCTAGCAGTAAAATGATAGCCCCCCTGACATTCATAAGCATAGGTTTTAGCCTGATTACTAAATTCATTTATTTGCGGAGCATACCCTAGTTGCAATAAATTTGTAGAGCAGGCCGTTAATAGCAAATAGACAGATAAGCAGGCCACGCCTAAAATGGAGTTTAGGTTAATCTTTTTCATAATTGACTCTTGCAGTATATAGGATGATTTTTTACAAGTCTGGTGTGCAATTTACTTTTTTTGTAATCAAAGTAGAAAAGGTACGTTCAAAATCCGGCATAACGCCTTGCTGACTGACAACCGTCACTAACGTCATTTTTTGCTTACGGATACGAGGGACAATATTCAATGTTTGTGTAATTTGTTTCCCATAGTGTTTTCTGGCTTTAATCGCTTTTGCTTTGCTACTAAACAAACCCAACGAAATTCGCCATTTAAACTCCCCTTGTCTAAATAGCCATAAATCTTCTATACCTTGCTGCCGAATTGACTTGACTTGTTCCTTAGCCGCTTGTAATGAGTCTGCCGCATCAGTAAGCACTAAATAACTACTAATAGACGTTTGCTCTCGCTTTTGAAATATTAAATGGTAGCGATCATCATTATTTACAAGTGTTTGCATTTCCCTTTGAGAATCATCGCTCTGCAACATATAACAAGCCGTACTTCGATGAGTGACTTTAGTGTCTGTAGAGACTAAAGTATTTTTTTGTACACTATCGGTGTTTTTTGTTTCTGATACGACAGCATCAATAGGCTTTATCTCTGCCGAAACATTTAATACATCCGATAATTTATGCCAAGTATCCGGCAATGGAATAAACTGACGTGCTAAAGCATTTTTTAAATCAGTCTCCAACGTAACATCAAATGTAACTAAATTTCCCGCACGCCATAAACTCTCAGTCATAGGAAGTTTATCCGCATCATTAACTAAACTCGCTGTTTTTACCGGCCTCTGTACAATATTATATTCTGCAGGCAATGACTCACTTAGTAAGAAAATTTGCTGCTCCAACTGCTTCGCGTGTATAGTTTTAGGTTGATATATCTCAGGCGCACCCTTTCTATATTCCCAAAAAAAGAAGCTGATATTAAGTAGTGCAATCAATAAAAAAAACAGTTTCACTTAATCTATTACCATCAGCCCATACATAACAATATCTAAATCAACAACCGCATTAAGTTGCAAACTATCACGCAACAACACCGCATCCCCACCCGATAAAATCAACGGCACCGCACAACTGTCATATTGAGCCAACCCTGCCTCTATAAAACCTTTTACCGCCGCTAAACACCCATTATAAATACCTGCTTCCGTATAACTGGCCAAACCTAAAGGATGTACTTTTGTACTCATGCCTAAAGCAGAAGTACCTTGCTGTAATGCTTGTTGCATCAAGATAAGCCCAGGCATAATCATACCCCCTAAATGTTGCCCCTGTGAATCAACAATATCTAATGTTATCGCGGTACCACAACTGACAACACAAAAAGGCGATTGATAATGATGCCAAGCACCTATCATGGCCAACCAACGATCGACCCCCAGCTTATGCGGTATTAAATAAGCATTCGTAAGACCTTGCGCAGAAGATGTTGCCTGAATCTCTTCTAAAGATAAATTAGGCCATAATTGCTCCACAACCGCAAGCAGTTGCCGTTTAACCTGAGTAGACCCAACACAAGCCAAACGTAAACATTGAGGCCGCTCCAATACTTGCCAAGCTCTTATCAATTCTGCCTGAATGCTACCATGCACATGCAGAATAGCCTGTGTTTTACCCAAGCTTCCAGCTTGTACCTTATTCCATTTTAAGCGGCTATTACCAATATCAACCAGTAAAATCATGAGCACCGGAAACTCACCTCACCTGAAGCAAAACTTTGCACTTTACCGGTTTCGGTTTGCAACAATAACAACCCCTCATCATTAATACCAACAACAGTTCCCTCTATTTGATTGTTTCCCATAAACAAACTCACCTGCAAGCCTTGCATGCAATCATATTGCCGCCAGGCATCACAATATTGTGCAAAAGATTGTTGCGTGTAATGATGACTAACTGCTATTAGCTTTTCCAGCAACGTCGCGAGCAACTGTTGCCGCGATAGCGTAGGTTGCGCCTTAGCAGTACCTGATTGCTGTTGATGATAATATTTTTGAATTTGCTCAATATCAACCCAGTCTTGTTCAATTGCAGTCGCCGCTTCAGTATCAACAAATAAATTAAGCCCCAAACCGATAACTGCACTACACGGCCCATCTGTTTCCCCCGAGACTTCCACCAAAATCCCCCCTAGTTTCTTTTGCCGCCAGTAAATATCGTTAGGCCACTTTAAACCGACCTCTTGAATACCATGTAGCTTAAGTGCTTCAATTACCGCAACGCCAATCGCCAAACTAAGCCCCGATAAGCTGGCCGGCCCTTCTGAAAATCGCCACAGGAGCGAGCAGTAAATATTACAACCAAAAGGAGAGACCCACTGCCGACCACGACGACCACGGCCAGCCGTTTGCTGCTCTGCCAGACAAACAACCCCTGTTTTTTCAGGGTGTGCATAAGTGAGTGCCGTCAAATAGCCATTAGTTGAATCAATTTGGTCATGCAATACTAACTCGGTAATTAAACTGCTACAAGCACTGGACAGTGAGCTTAATAACTTTGATTTATCAAGTAATTCAATAGCATGCGCTAAACGATAACCTTTACCACTAACAGCAACAATTTGAATGCCAAAACTTTCTAATGTATTGATTTGTTTCCAAACGGCACTACGGCTAATCTCTAGTTGCTCCGCCAAGTCTGAGCCTGAATGAAACAAGCCATCACTTAAAATATGCAGTAATTTTTTTTGCTTATGTGAAAATTGCATCAATCTATTTGGAAAACTCCATGGGGTTTTAAGTGAGCATTTAATAAATTAAATCCACTTGGGCATAAAAAACAGCAAATGAATGTAATTATTGATATTACGTTGACAATTTATTCCAATCTTTGGCTCTAACTCTACCCGTTTGATAATAGGTAGAAACCAGTTCTATATAGTCCTTAAAATCAGGATTTTCAACTAAAATACGATTAACCGACTGCCAATCAATGTCTGCTCTTGCCTTAGAAGGAAGCATCATTTCACTTTCGGTTGGATTTTCCACATTAAGCAAAATAATACCTACACCGTGCAACGCAGACAGCATTCTTAGTTCTTGCTCAACATTAGCATCTGATATAGCCGTTGCAACTAAATAACTTTCATTTGCCCAACTAGAATTGCTAACAGTTTGAAAGAAACTTTTTCTAGCATTTGAACTATTTAATTCTTTTTTAACTTCAAATGACCAAAGGCGCACACTTTGCCCTGCTCCTTGTTGAATGCAGTTTCTTATAAGTTCATTCCATTCTTTATCAACTGTTTGCATAGCCACAATATCTGGGTGTAACCACTGATTGCCACCATTTCCTCTAGTGTTTTTTGAGCGTTTTTCATCTATACGCTGACAATATAGCTTTAATTC